>JAYVWK010000260.1:0-11490 GCA_043786185.1 Burkholderiales bacterium | reverse complement strand
CCAGTTCGGTGACCGATTCGGCTGCGAGTACTCGTCGCTGCATGCGCACCTCGTACAAAAAAGCCGCCCGGATGGGCGGCTTGACGAAACACTACAGGCTGTTGCGCGCCCGCTTAAACGATCTTCCGTTTGGCGATCGACTGCTCGGCCAGATCCACCAGTTCCTTGCCGATCTGCGCCTTCCAGCGCGCGTACACGCGACGGGTGGCGATAACGAACTGCTCGCGTTCGGCCGGTGTCAGGCGCGTCAGCTTGACGCCGAAGCCTTCGACCTGCGTGTAGGTGCTTGAGTCATCCTTGGTGATGCCCTTGCGAGCCAGCGCCATTTCCTGCTTGCCGGCCTCGATCGCCGCCGCGCGCACCGCATCACGGTCGGCCGGCGTCCAGCTGGCCCAGACTTCCTTGTTGACCACGAAAGCCAGCGGATCGCAGACATAGCCCCACAGGGTGCAGAACTTGTGGCCCACGGTGTGCAGCTTGGCAGCGGTGAAGATCGACATCGGGTTTTCCTGTCCATCCACCGCGCCGGAGGCGAACGCGGGTTGCGCGTCGGCCCAGCTCATCTGCGTCGGGTTGGCGCCCAGATCGGTGAAGGTATCGTTGAACAATGGCGAGCCAACGATACGGATCTTCAGTCCTTTCAGATCGGCCGGGGTGCGTACTTCGCGCTTTGAATTGGTCAGTTCGCGAAAGCCGTTCTCGCCCCAGGCCAGCGGCACGACGCCCTGCTTGTCAAGTGTAGCGAACATGCGCTTGCCGATCTCGCCCTGGGTCAGCGCATCGACGGCAGCGAAGTCCGGCATCAGGAACGGCAGCGAAAAAAGATTGAGTTCCTTGACCTGCGGCGACCAGTTGATGGTCGAGCCGATCGCCATGTCGATGATGCCCTGGCGGATGGCGGAGAACTCACGGGTCTGGTCGCCCTGCACCAGCGATACGCCAGGGTACATCTTGATGTTGATGCGGCCGCTGGTCTTTTCCTTGACCAGATTGGCCCAAATCTCGCCGCCCTTGCCCCACGGAAATGCCGGCCCCACCACGGTCGAAAGCTTGTATTCCGCCTTGTACTGCGATTGCCCGGTCACAATTGCCGGAAAAGCGATCGCACCACCAGCGGCGACCGCACCTTGAATGAAATGTCTGCGCTTCATCTTGATATCTCCATTTGTAAGAATGCGAAGCACCGTTCCCACCCGCCTCCTTGGAAGGACGCGGGCCGGGGCATGGGTCAACGGACTTCACCTGCGAAAAACTTCAATACCCCAAATACTTCGGTAGCCAGAGCGCCAAACCCGGAAAGATTATCACCAACAGCAAGGCCAGCATGAAACTGACAACCAGCCATCCCACCCACGGCACCGTCTGCTCCATGCGTACCCCCGCGATCTTGCAACTGACCATCAGGTTGACCGCCATCGGCGGGGTGAACTGGCCGACCGCCACCATCATGGTGAGGATGATGCCGAACCACACCAGGTCCCACTTGTAGAACATCGCAATGGGCATCAGGAGCGGGATGAAGATCAGGAAGATCGACACGCCATCGAGGAACATGCCCACCACCAGGAGCATCAGTATCAGCAGAGCCAGCACGCCGGCTTCCGGCAAGCCCGATCCGGTGATGGCGCGCGTCACAGGATCGGCCAGGCTCAAGGTGTTGACCGAGTAAGCGAAGATGCCGGCCAGCGCCACCACCAGCATGATGATCGCCGATAGTTCGGCGGACTCGGCGAAAATCGGAAACAGGTCGCGCCACTTGATGGTACGGTAAATCACCATGCCGACGAATAGACCGTACACCACCGCGACCACCGCAGCTTCGGTCGGGGTGAACCAGCCGGCACGCATGCCGCCGAGAATCAGTACCGGCGCCGCCAGTCCCCACACGCTTTCCTTGAAACTGGCCCACACAGGCGGGCGCGGCAGGTCCGCTTCGCGGGCGCCCATGCCGTGGCGACGCGCCAGCCATACCGCGGGCAAAATCAAGGCCAGGCCGGCCAGCACGCCCGGCACCATGCCGGCGGCGAACAGCGCCGGCACCGAGGCGCCAGGCACCATCACACTGTAGACGATGAAGGCGATAGACGGCGGAATCAGAATGTCGGTCGCAGCCGCCGCACCGATCACGCTGGCCGAATAGGCCGGCGGGTAACCGGCACGCGCCATCGCGCCGATCATCACACCACCCACTGCCGCGGCGTTGGCCGGGCCGGAGCCTGAAATGCCGCCCAGAAACATGGCTACCGCGATCGCCACCAGCGGCAACATGCCCGAGCCGCGCCCCACCAGCGCGATGGCGAAATTGACCAGGCGCTGTGCCACACCCGAGCGATCGAATATCGAGCCCACCAGCACGAACATCGGCAGCGCGAGCAAAGGGTACTTGGCAAGCCCGGCATAAAAATTCTGCGGCGCCGCCAAAAGCCCGAACCATTGCGTATCGAGATTGGCCGCGGCGATGGCCAGGGAGCCGCCAATGCCCAGGGCCACACCGATCGGCACCCCGGCCAGCATCAGGATGATAAAGGTGGAAAACAGCAGCCAGCCGATCATGGCCGCCTGAGCTTTCTGATGAGAAGGCCGAGCGCACGCCCGGCGATCGCCAGAGACAGCAGTGGCAGCCAGATGGTGTAGATCCACTTCGGCACGCCGATGCCGGGTGAGGTCTCGTCAAAGTGAAACTCGTCCCATGTCATACGCGCGCCGAGCACGGCCAGCAGCAGGAAGAAAACCAGGATGCAGGCAGCCGACAGAATCGCGAGCCTGCGCTGCCGCGCCGCCGAACCCTGCTCATAAAAGAACTCGATGCGAATATGCTTGTCGCGGGCCACAGCGGCGGCACCCGCCACCAGCGACATCGCCATCATGAGAAAGATCGAAATTTCCTCGGTCCAGGCGAACGATCCGTCAGTCAGGTAGCGCACCACGACGTTGACGAAGGTGATCACGCACAAGGCACCCATCGCCAGCGCGCCCAGAACATCCTCGATCTTCAGCGGCACGCGCGGCGTTTGACCGGCTTCCGACTCGGCTGGCGAGTTATCCATCAGCCAGTCCTAAGCAAGCAAGGCGTGCGCAGCCGCCTCGATCTTCGCAGCGCTCAAGCGCGACTCGTTTTCCAGGACCTGCGCATAACCGACCGGAATACGCGGCGCGCCTAGGCGCGCCACCTTGCAGCCCAGATGCTCGGCTGCGCTTGCCGCGATCTCGGCGCCGAAGCCGGCCACCTGTACCGCCTCATGCACCACCAACAACCGGCCGGTCCTGGCGGCGGATGCGAACACGGCGTCGCGGTCCCACGGCCAGAGCGTACGCAGATCGATCACCTCCGCCGAAATACCTGCATGCGCCAGCGCAGCGGCCGCTTCGAGTGCGGGAGCGACGCCGCGCGACCAGGTCACCAGCGTGAAGTCCGAACCTTCACGCAAGCGATTGGCGCGTCCGAGCGGCACGGCGAGTCCCGGCGTGACCATGCCTTCAACGCCCCACAATTCCTTGTGCTCCATGTAGATCACCGGGTCGCCGCTGGCCAGCGAACTCTTGAGCAGCCCATAGTTGTCTTGCGGCGTGGCCGGCGTCACCACGGTCAGCCCCGGCATGTGCGCGAACCATGCCTCAAGCGATTGCGAATGCTGCGCCGCTGATGCCGACCAGATGCCGATCGGCATGCGCGCGATCAGGGGCACCCGGCCCTGACCGCCGAACATGTAGCGGTTCTTGGCCGCCTGATTGACGATCTCGTCCATCGCGCACAAAGCGAAGTCGATGACGCGCATCTCGACCACCGGCTTCAAGCCGGTCAGCGCCATGCCAACCGCAGCCCCCATGATGTTGGCCTCCGATATGGGCGTGTCGATGATGCGCTCCGAACCGAATTCCTGCGGCAGGCCACGATACTGGCCGAAAACGCCACCGCGCCCGAGATCCTCACCTAACGCGATGATGGTGGCGTCGGCGCGCATCGCCTCGGCCAAGGCCAGGCAGGCCGCCTGCGCGTAGCTCATGCTGGCCGGCGCGGCGTTCATTTCCACACTCCGGCGCCGGTGTCGGCAATGTCTTCGTAGGCGGCACTCGCCTCAGGCCAGGGTGCCGCTTCGGCAGCGGCCAGTGCGGCGTCGATCTCGACGCGAGCATCGCTATCAAGCTGGTCCAGCAGCGCGCCGGAGTTTCCGTTTGCAATCCATTTCCTGCGCGCACCCAGCAGCGGGTCGAATGCAAATGCGGCTTCAACTTCCGCTGGATCGCGATAGGACCCGGGATCGACCGATACATGCCCTTTGAAGCGATACGTCACCGCATGCAGAAAGCGCGGCCCGCCGCCGCCACGCACCTCGGCCACCAGCTGGCGCGCCGCCTCATCGACAGCTTCGACATCGTTGCCGTCGAGCCTGACCGAACCAATGCCTAGCGCGGCCGCGCGTGCCGAGACACCTTCACCGGCCGTCACCGGACCGGTCGGCGTGGTGGCAGAAATACGATTGTCCTCGCACACGAACAACACCGGCAGGCGATATACCTGCGCCCAGTTGAGACTTTCAAGAAACGGCCCGCGATTGGCCGCGCCGTCGCCAAAAAAACAGGCCACGATGTAGGGCAGCTTGCGGATCTTCAGGGCATGCGCGGCACCGGTGGCGATCGGCATGCCGGCGGCCACTACGCCATTGGCGCCCAGCATGCCGACCGAAAAGTCCGCAATATGCATCGAACCGCCCTTGCCCTTGTTGTAGCCGCTGGCGCGCCCGAACAGTTCGCACATCATTCTGGTGCTGTCAGCGCCCTTGGCCAGAGTGTGGCCATGGCCGCGATGGGTGGATGTCAGCAGGTCTTCGCGCATGAGGTTGCTGCACACGCCGGCGGCAACCGCTTCCTGGCCGGTCGACAAATGCAACGGTCCGCGTACCAGCGCGGGCTTGCCCGAAGTTGCCAGGCCCCAGGCAGCGACGCCGCCCTGGCTGGCTATCTCGGCGGCGTTCTCAAAAGCGCGGATGCGCGCCATCAGACGGTAAAGCTGGGCAAGTCGCTGGGTCGGCACGCTTTGATCAACCATTGCAAGACAGCAAGAGATTTTAGCAGTTTGAATCTGGTGCTTCTTGTACCTCATGAATTGCGTACCAGGTCTTTGACCGCAGCCCACTGGCGACGGCTCACCGGCACCCGCTCGGGCACGCCACGCAGCACCACTTGCCACTGCATGCCGCCGTCGGCGTCGGCTTCGTGCTCGACCTGCGCCTTTTCGAACCCGCCAATGCGGTCGCGCGCGATCAGTGCACTGCGATGTACCCGCACAAACAGATCGGCGAATTCCTCTTCCAAGCGCGTAAGCGACTCCTCCAGCAGGTATTCCTTTTGTTCTGTACGTACCGTGATGTACTTGAGCTCGGCACGCAGGTAGACCACATCGATGAGCGGAACCAGCGTCAACCGCCCGCGCTCGCTAATTGAAAGGTAACGTCGGGCCTGCGGATTGGAGCGCGCGAGGGCCTCGCCGGACGGCCCGCGCAGGGCGCCGGCAGCCTTCTTCAAAGCCAGCGCCAGGCGCGCCGCGCGCACCGGCTTCATCAGGTAATCGAGCGCGTTGACCTCGAATGCACGCACTGCGTATTCGTCGTGTGCGGTGACGAAAATCACCGCCGGTGGCGAATCGAGTTTCGCCAGATGCTGCGCCAGTTCAATGCCGTTCATGCGCGGCATCTGCATGTCCGCCAGCACCAGGTTCGGTGCCAATACGCGCACCTGTTCGACTGCCTCCAGGCCGTTGCCGGCATCGCCCACGATGCGCAGCGGCAGCTCCGCTGCGAGGTCACCCAACAGGTCGCGCATGCGGCGCCGCGCCGGCGCCTCGTCATCGACGATCAGGATGGAAAGAGTCATGCCTTTTTCTCCTCGCCGCGATGTTCGTAGCGCCGGTAGGGAACCAAGATGCGCACCCGGTATTCGCCTGACCCGGACGCGGTTTCAAGACGTGCCTCGACGTCGAAATGCAGGATCAGGCGCTCCCGCACATTGTCCAGCGCCATGTGATTGCCGGCACGCAGCATCCCACCGCTGCCGGGCGGCTGGGTATTGCCTTCGACCATGGGGTTGACGATCTCGATCTCGACCTGGGCGCCGCGCCTGACAACCGCGATGACAATCGTGCCGGGCAAGTGCGCGGGCTCGATGCCGTGGTGCACCGCGTTTTCGACCAGCGGCTGCAGGATCAATGGCGGCATCGCCGTATCGCTCGCGCGCGGATCGACCTTCCATTCCACCTGCAGGCGCTCACCCAGGCGCAGAGTCTCGATCTGCAGGTAGCGTTGGCACAGATCGATCTCCTCGTGCAGGGGCACCAGTTTGCGTTGCTCGCGCAGCAACACGCGAAACAGGTCCGCCAGATCCTCAAGCGCCGCCTCGGCACGACGCGGCTCGCTGCGAATCAGGCTCAATACCGCAGTCAGACTATTGAACAGGAAATGCGGCCGGATGCGTGCCTGCAAAGCTTGCAGCCGCGCTTCGGCCAGCGCCGGCGAAAAGGCGCGCTCCCGCAGGTTGAAGTAATACAGCACGACAGCACTGCAGGCCAGTGTGACAAGCCAGTCGTGCAGCAATCCGCTCCAGCCGCCAGCCATTCCCCCGGGCGAGATCGCGCGTATGCCGGTGGTCAGACAAAGTTCGAGCACGCCTATGACCACGATGCCACCGGCATAGCCCGCCCTGCGCAAAAATCGGCGCAGCGGGCACAGGAACGCGAGGCTGGCAATCAGTACCGGCTCAACCACGGAGGCAGCTGCAAGAAACGCGGGCAACCAGAGTGCGGCATCAAACGGCCGGCTCTGTACCAGCGCAACCCCGCCCAACATGAGGTTGACCAGCAGCAACACGCGCAGCATCACGCCAAGATTGCAGAAATCCGGCAGTGCAACCTCTGTCTGGCGCTGTATACTTATCAACTTTTCTTATAAAAACATATAGTTACGCCTGCAAAGGCGCGATCAATCAAGTATGGCAGATAAACCTGCAGACAACCATGTATGGTCGGGCCGTTTCAGCGAGGCGGTCGACGCCATGGTGAAACGCTATACCGCATCTGTGCGGTTCGACCAGCGCCTGGCTTCGGCCGACATCAGGGGCTCGCTGGCGCACGCGAAAATGCTGGCAGCGCAAGCCATCATCAGCGCGGCCGACCTGGCCGATATCGAGCGGGGGCTTACGCAAATAGGCCAGGAAATCGCGCGCGGAACGTTTGTCTGGTCCGAAGATGACGAGGATGTGCACCTCAACATCGAGAAACGCCTGACAACTCTCGTCGGCGACGCCGGCAAGCGCCTGCACACCGGGCGCTCACGTAACGATCAGGTGGCCACCGACATTCGCCTCCACCTACGCGACGAAATCACCCGCTTGAGTAGCTTGCTGCGCGCTTTGCAAAGCGCACTGGTAGGCGTCGCTGAACGCACCGCCGATACCCTGATGCCGGGCTTCACCCATCTTCAGGTGGCGCAACCGGTGACCTTCGGCCACCACATGATGGCGTATTTCGAGATGTTCGAGCGTGACCACTCGCGCTTCGAGGACTGCCGCACACGCATGAATCGCCTACCGCTGGGCAGCGCGGCACTGGCCGGGACCAGCTATCCGATCGATCGCGCGTTCGTGGCGCGCGAACTCGGGTTCGACGGGGTCTGCGAAAACTCGCTCGACGCTGTTTCCGACCGTGATTTCGCGATCGAGTTTTCGGCCTGTGCCGCGATCATCATGGTGCACGTATCAAGGCTGTCAGAGGAGTTGATCCTGTGGATGAGCCCGCGCTACGGTTTCGTGGCCGTGGCAGACCGCTTCTGCACCGGCTCGTCGATCATGCCGCAGAAAAAGAACCCCGATGTGCCGGAACTGGCGCGCGGCAAGACCGGGCGCGTGGCCGGCCATCTGATGGGCCTGATCATGCTGATGAAAGGCCAGCCGCTGGCCTACAACAAGGACAACCAGGAAGACAAGGAGCCCCTGTTCGACACCATCGACACGCTGTCGGACACGCTCACCATCTTTACCGACATGATCGGCTCGATCCAGGTCAACGGGGAACGCATGCGTATCGCGGCGCTCGAAGGCTTTTCAACCGCCACCGACCTGGCCGACTATCTGGTGAAAAAGGGACTGCCGTTTCGCGATGCGCATGAAGCAGTCGCACGCGCGGTACGCCACGCCGAACAGCGCGGGCTGGACCTGGCGCAAATCCCATTGGCGGAGCTGCAGGCTTTTTCGCCCCTGGTGGACGAATCGGTGCATGCTGTGCTCACGCTCGAAGGCTCTATCGCCAGTCGCAACCACATCGGCGGCACCGCGCCGGAGCAAGTGCGTGCGGCGGTCGAGCGCGCGCGCCGGCGCATGGCGTAGACTTGATTTTCACGAGGAACACGGATTTCGACATGGAAAAAATCGGCAAGTACCAGGTGATACGCAAACTGGGAGAAGGTGCGACATCCGTCGTCTATCTGTGCCAGGACCCGTTCAACAATCGCCAGGTCGCAGTCAAGCGGGTGCATGCCGAGGCCCTCAAGGATCCCGAGCGCGGCCATCTGTTCAGGAAACTGTTCGTAGCCGAGGCCTCGCTGGCCGGCAAGCTGACGCATCCGCACATCGCCACCATTTACGACGCGGTCACCGACGAGGAAGAGAAATACATCGTTGTCGAGTTCGTCAACGGCACCACGCTGGAAAAATATTGCGATCCGGCCAACCTGCTGCCGGTCAAGACGGTAGTCGAGATCATTTTCAAGTGCACCCGCGCCCTGGATTTCGCCCACAAGGTCGGTGTGACCCACCGCGACATCAAACCGGCCAACGTCATGGCAGTCGAAGGAAGCGACTTCGACGTGAAGATCACCGACTTCGGCGCGGCGATCACCGGCAGCGTCGACGAAACCCAGGTGGCCGGCATCGGTTCGCCAGCCTACATGTCGCCGCAGCAGGTCAAAGAGCATCCGCTGACGCACCAGACCGACATTTATTCGCTGGGCGTTCTGATGTACCAGATGCTGGCCGGCCAGCTGCCGTTCCAGGCCAGCAACAATTTTTCGATGATCTACCAGATCGTCAATACCGAACCCTCGCCGGTGTCGGCGTTGCGCGAAGGCATTCCCAGAAGCGTCGATGCGATCGTCAAGAAGGCAATGGCCAAGGACTTGGACGACCGCTACAAGGAATGGGACGAATTCGCGCTCGATCTGGCCGAGGCCTTCCGCAACGAAGCGATGGAGGAGGACACCGAATTCGCCGACAGCGAGAAGTTCAATACCTTGCGCAGCCTGCCGTTCTTCAAGAGTTTCACCGACGTTGAAATCTGGGAAGTCGCGCGCTTCTCCAAGTTCGAGGCCCTGCCGCCCGGCCAGATGATCCTGCGCGAAGGCGATGAAGGCGCTTTCTTCTGCATTCTGGCGTCCGGCCAGGTCAAGGTGACCCGCCGCAACAAGCTGCTCAATATCTTGGACACCGGTGAATGCTTCGGCGAGATGGCCTATTTGTCCGAGGAAAAGCGGCGCGGTGCGGATGTCAGCAGCATGACCGACGCCAAGGTCATCACGGTACCCACAGCGGCCCTGGCGGCCGCCTCGGACGCGACGCGCCATCATTTTGACAGCGCCTTCCTGTCGATCTTGGTTGAGCGCCTCACCATGGCAAATGTGCGCCTGAGTTCGGTATAGCCCACACCCGGCGAACGCTGCCCTTTTCAAGGATCGACACGTGACCTCACCCGGCCTGTCTGAAGTGATTGCCGATGTAGTCGTGGCCAACCACATTCTCGCGCGGCAAGGCGTGGTCGACGGCTTCGGCCATGTCAGCGCGCGTCATCCGCACGATCCACAAAAGTTCCTGTTGTCGCGTTCGCGCGCGCCCGAGTTGGTCGAAGCGGCCGACATCATGGTGTTCGACCTCGATTGCGAGGCCCAGGGTGGCGATGTACGCACCGGCTACCTGGAGCGCTATATTCACGGCGAAATCTACAAGCTTCGCCCCGACGTGCATGCGGTGGTGCATAGCCATTCGCCATCGGTGATCCCGTTCGCGGCATCGTCGGTGCGCCTGCGGCCGATTTATCACATGAGCGGGTTCCTGACAGGCCAGACGCGGGTGTTCGACATCCGCCATGCTTTCGGCTGCACCGACATGTTGGTGCGCAACCGCGAGCATGGCGCGGCGCTGGCGGCCGAACTGGGCGACCGCGGCGTAGTGCTGATGCGCGGTCACGGCTTCGTTGCGTGCGGGATGTCGATTCCGGTCGCGGTATACCGCGCCATCTACACCGAGCAGAACGCCTCGCTGCAGCAACGCGCGATCGCGCTCGGCGGCGAGGTCACCTATCTCGACGACGACGAAGCGCGACTGTCCGAAGCAACCAACCGAGGCGTGGTTGGTCGCCCGTGGGAGTTGTGGAAGCGCCAGGTGCAGGGCAACTGACCAGCGCGACCGGCCCTGGCCCGGGCCGCAGCCGATGCCACGCTGGCGTCGCGCTGGCGTCGCGCTTAGGTGCCGAGGAAGGAACCGGCAGCAATCCCCAGAGCGTCGCCTGCCACTTTCTTGCCTTCACCCAGCTTGGCCTTGAGGATGTGGATGCGCCCGCTTTGCGAGCTGACGATGAGTTTGCCTGCGTCAGCGGCGACTACTTCAGCGATTCTGCCCCTGACCGCGCCGAAGGTCGCCACTTTTTCCAGGCGCGCCTCGTAAATCCACAGCTTGACACCATTGAAGGTGGTCCAGGCGCCTGGCGCCGGCGCGCAACCGCGAATCAGGTTGTAGACAATGGTCGAATGGTTGGCCCAGTTGATTTTCGATTCGGCGTCGCGGCACCAGCCTTCGTAGGTCGCCTGCGATTCATCCTGTACGGTCTCGGTGTGTTTGCCGGCGAGCACCAAATCGGCCGCTTCCAGCATGGCCGCCACCCCCATGGGAAAAAGGCTGTCGAAATACACCGATCCCAGGGTATCGTCGGGCCCGATCGGCGCGCGCTTTTGCAGGATGATCGCGCCTTCGTCCAGCCCATCGCTGGGACGGAAGATCGAGAGGCCGGTTTCGCGCTCGCCGCAGATGATCGGCCAGGATATCGAGGACGGGCCGCGATACTTGGGCAACAGCGAAGGGTGATACTGGATCGTACCGTGCTGCGGGACGTTGACGAACTCCTGGGGCGCGAACTGCAGAACGTAAGCCATGATGCCGATCTGCACATCAGCCGCCTGCATCGCCGCAAGCGCCTCGGGCGCTTTGAGCGATTTGAACTGATGCACCACAAGTCCTTTTTCCTGGGCCGCGACGCGCAGTGCGTC
The DNA here is from genome assembly GCA_043786185.1 of Burkholderiales bacterium. Taxonomy (GTDB): domain Bacteria; phylum Pseudomonadota; class Gammaproteobacteria; order Burkholderiales; family JAEUOS01; genus JAEUOS01. The sequence goes on along the minus strand of JAYVWK010000260.1, from coordinate 190 downwards.
AGGACGGGCTCCCTCCTTCTCCGGTGCGCAGAACACCGCGGCGATCTCGTCGCCGCGCGCCAGCAATGCTTCCAGCACGGCACGGCCGAAATCCTGTTGACCGATGATGGCTACTTTCATTTTTGTCTCCCAATTTCAAGAAACAATGGGCACGCGGCGGTGCCCATTGACGGGTTTACGCAGGCAAGCG
>JAYVWK010000259.1:0-2523 GCA_043786185.1 Burkholderiales bacterium | reverse complement strand
GATGAACCGTACCAGGAGGAGCATGTTGGGCGCCGGCGGCATGGTGCTTGCAGCGCCGCATGCGTTTGGCCAGGCCGGCAAGACCACGCGCATTCTGGTCGGCTTTCCGCCTGGCCAGGCCACTGACCTGGTGGCGCGCATGCTGGCCGAGCGGCTGAGCACGGCTCTGGGATACCCGGTGCTGGTCGAAAACATGCCCGGCCAGGGCGGCAGCATCGCGCTCACCCGCCTGGCGAAGGCACCGCCGGATGGCAGCCTGCTGTCGCTCTCGGCGCTGGCAGCTTACGTGGTCAATCCGTATCTCTACAAGAATGTGCAGTACGACAGCCTGCGCGACTTCGACCCGGTGATCCTGGCCGCCGAGGTGCCGTTGGTCCTGGTGGTGCATCCCTCGGTGCCGGTAAGCACCCTCAAGGAATTGACCGACTACGCGCGCGCCAATCCGGAAAAACTGTCGCACTGCTCCTCCGGCAACGGCACCTTGTCGCACCTCCTGATGGAGGACCTGAAGCTGCGCGCCGGCGCGCGCATCCTGCATGTGCCTTACCAGGGCAGCCCGCGAGCGGTGGCCGATCTGGTGGCCGGTACAGTGCAGGTCGGCCTCGATACAGTCACCGTGCTGGCGCCGCAGGTGCGCGCCGGCAAGCTGAAAATGCTCGCGGTCGGCAGCCGCGCGCGCCTGGCGGCCTTTCCCGATGCGCCGACGGTCGCCGAATCCGGCTACGCCGGCTTCGAAGCTGTCGCCTGGGTGGCGCTCACCGCGCCCGTCGGCACGCCGCGGGAGCTGCGCGAACGCGTTAACACCGAAGTCAACACGGCCCTGCGCGATGCCGCCTTCAGCGAGAAGCTCGTGGCGATCGGCGCGGTGACACGCGGCGGCAGCGTCGACGACCTCACGACGTTCCTGCGCGGCGAGCAGCGGCGCTGGAAGGAGATGGTCGAACGCTCCGGCATCAAGGCCGAATGACGGCGGATGTGACACATATGCACATCTGGCCCACGTTGCGCGCACCTTCTGCCGCAATCTCGACGCGAGATCCTCGCCCGCTGCTTCGCTCGCGCCTGCTGCGAAGCAAGTCAGCACGGTTTCCTGATCGCATACGCCGGAAAATGTCGTGACCGGCGCTCCTTGATGCAGCGCGCGGCGCACGGCAAAACGGCGCGACTCGTCGATCACGCCTTTCCATCGCTTCTAGCCCGACTATGGGTGCTGGCCGCGCCCAAGCCGCCGCGCTACTTGCTTCTGGGAGGAATGGCCCTTCTAGACGTGATGCAACGCAACTTTTTCCAAGCGATGGACCTGTTTCCTTATACAGTATTAGCACTGATCAGAGCGCTACAATAAGGTTCCAACTCATCTTCTCACTTCTCACCTCACCACTCGCAGGCGCCCCCGTGAATTTGCCCGCCCCTGCCATCGCCTTGCGGCAAGGCTCTTTCTTTGAGCCGAGCGACCTCATCGAGGCAGTGGCTTCGCTCGCCAATGCAGGTACGGGCGAGCGCGGCGCGATTTTCACCAAACGGAAAGTGGTGGACTTCATTTTGGACCTGTGTGGCTATACGGCGGACCGCCGCTTACATGCCGTGCAAGTACTTGAGCCGTCGTTCGGAGGTGGTGATTTTCTGCTAGCCATCATTGACCGGTTGCTTGTCTCTTGGCGAGCTTTGGGGGGGCTGGCCGTAGCAACTGGTGTTGACCCGATCGTTGATCCGGTCAGTGCGCTCTCGGACTCCATCCGGGCGGTGGAACTTCATCGCGCCAGCTTCGACGCCACCAGCGCGAAGGTTGTTGCCGCGCTTGTTGGGAGCGGAATGACTCCTGCACAGGCGGAGGCATTGGCGAACCGCTGGTTGATTCATGGCGACTACTTGCTGGCTGACATCGGTGGCCCGTTTGATGTGGTGGCGGGAAATCCGCCGTACGTACGGCAGGAGTTGATCCCTGACGTGTTGCTTGCCGAGTATCGCGCCAGATACGCGACGGTGTACGACCGCGCCGATATCTACATCCCGTTCATTGAACGCTCTCTGCTGAGCTTGAAGCCGGGAGGGCAGCTTGGATTTATCTGTGCGGATCGTTGGATGAAGAACCGCTACGGCGGGCCGCTGCGCCGCCTCGTCGCTGAAAATTTTCATCTAAAGATTTACGTCGATATGGTGAACACGCAAGCGTTTCATTCCGACGTGTCAGCCTATCCGGCCATTACCGTGATTGCGAACGAGCGCGGCCTTGTGACGCGGGTTGCGCGACAGCCGTCACTTGAGCCTGCCGCACTCAAGAAGCTCGCTGACGCGCTCCTCTCCATCAACGATCAGGTGAAGGACAGCAAGATTCGCGCGCTGGAGGCCGTGACGGCAGGCGCTGAACCATGGATGCTCGGCGCGCCGGATCAACTCGCGGTTATTCGCGGCATTGAGGAGCGCTTTCCAACGCTTGAAGCCGCAGGTTGCAAGGTGGGCATCGGGGTGGCGACCGGGGCCGATAGCGCCTTTATTGGCCGATTCGATGAATTGGATGTGGAA
>JAYVWK010000258.1:0-2807 GCA_043786185.1 Burkholderiales bacterium | reverse complement strand
CGGTGTACTACCACTTTGTTCTGCTCGGCTCACCCAGGGTGCCTCCCATCACCGAAAAGGAGGTAGTGGAACTCACACGCAAAACCTACGCCGGCCCGCTGGTGGTGGGTGAGGACCTGATGGCTTTTCGTATTGATGTCGATCAGGTTGTGCAACTGGGGCTGAAGTGAGCGTGACCTGTTGCTCGAACCGATGGAGAGTTCTGCATGAGTGAACAACTGCGCCCGGTCTACAGCAGCCTGTCGCTGGATCGCGCTGCCGCGATCATTGACGCCGCCATCGCGGTCCGGCAGCGCGAAGGTCTCTTGCCGCTGGCCGTGGTGGTGCTCGACGCCGGTGCACAACTGGTGGCGTTCAAGCGCGAAGACGGCTCCGGCGTGATGCGGTTTGATATCGCTTTCGGCAAGGCGCACGGCGCTTTAGGCATGGGCATGTCGTCGCGCCTGATTCGCGACCGCCTGGCGGCGCGACCGGCGTTCCAGGGCGCGCTGGCCGCCGCCGCCGGCGGCCGCTTCATTCCGGTGCCGGGCGGCGTGTTGATTCTTGACGCAGGCGGCGTGGCCATCGGCGCGGTGGGCATCAGTGGCGACGCTTCCGACAAAGACGAATACTGTGCGATCCAGTCGGTGCATGACGCCGGTCTGAACACTGAACCTGCCGCCCCTGCCCCGGATTGGCGTAACGCCGGACTTTGACGAGGAAAAAGCAATGCAGCGTCGTGATCTGTTCAAGCTGGGTCTACTCGCAGCATTGCAATCCGGCTGGTCTGTCGCACAGGCGCAGGCGGCCTACCCGAATCGCCCCTTGCGCCTGGTGGTGCCGTTTCCGCCCGGCGGGCCGACCGATGTGTTCGCGCGCCAGTACGCGCAGCGCCTTGCAGCGGTACTGGGGCAATCGGTGGTGGTCGAGAACAAGAGCGGCGCCAGCGGCGCCATCGGATCGGTGGACGTGAAGAATGCGCAAGCGGACGGCTATTCGCTCTTGTTCGGCACCGCCACTACGCATGGCCTGTACAACGTGATCGCCAAGGAACCGCAATACGATGCGCTGCGCGACTTCACGCACGTGGCGATCGTAGGCGGTGGTCCCGCTGCCTTTGGTGTCGGCACGGCCGCGCCGCAAACACTCAGGGTGCTGGTCGATGCGGCGCGCGCCAACCCGGGCAAGCTGCAGTACGGGTCGCCCGGCGAAGGCACGACCCTGCACCTGGCCACCGAGCGCCTCAAGCGCGAGGTCGGCAATTTCGACATTCAACACATCCCCTATCGTGGCAGTGCGCAGTCGCTGCCCGCCCTGATCGGTGGCCAGGTCAGCATGACCGTCGATACCCTCGGCTCACTGATCGCCTTTCACAAGGCGGGCAAGTTGAAGATCATCGCGCTGGCCGGGGCCACGCGCTCCGCGCTGGTGCCCGAAGTGCCGACGGTGGACGAGGCCATCGGCACGCGCGGCTTCGAATCGGTGTTGTGGAATGTGGTGGCGGCACCGGCCAAGCTGCCGCCGGCGGTGCTTGCCACGCTCGCCGCGGCTACTGCCAAGGTGATGGGCGACACCTCGCTGCACCAGCAACTGGCGGCGCTGGCGATCGATCCGACCACCGATTCGGGGCCGCTGGCCGCGACCGCCTATATTCGTGCCGAGATCGAGAAATGGCGCCCGGTGGTTGAAGCCACCGGGATCAGGATGTGAACAAACGTTCCGTCGCGAGACAGGGCGTCGATGCCGGCGCCGCCCAGGTCAGCCTCACCATCACCGCCGAAAACCTGGCGCCGACCAACAGCATCAGCTTCGCGCCACTGCATTTTGGCGTTCACAGCAACACCTTCGACGCCTTCAATATCGGCCAGTTCGCCACCGCTCCGATCATTTCGGTAGCAGAGGGCGGCGGCGGCGAGGCGTGGCAGGCGGCGTTCGCGGCCGCCGACCCGACTGCCACCCGCGGCACCATCGGCATGCCTTTGTTTCCCGGCATGAGCCGTAGCCTGACGGCGATGGTCGACACCACCATCAACCCGTTCTTCACCTTCGCCTCGATGGCTATTCCGAGCAACGATTTTTTCATCGGCAATGACGCGGCAATCCGCTTGTTCAACACCGACGGCAGCCTGCGCGCGCTACCGGCGCCGCCGGGTGGCACGCGCTTGTGTCTGGCGTTGCCGCTGGCGATCTGAACGGCGTTGTGCGTGGAATGGTCTGCTGCGACACCATGCTCCAGAGCGGTATCGGCAACAGCGCCCGAGCCACCTCGGAAGTTGCAGCCGGGCGGTCGCGGTGTGTCGGTCAAAACGAGCCCGCGAGTCCGAGCCGACAGTTGCAAAGCAGGCGTTGCGGTGAATACGGTATTTATATCCGCATAATGTGCGGTGAATAAGTTGCGCATGCGGAGAATGTGGACCATAATCTCCGCATGAAACGCAGCGATTACACCTATGTCTGGCAAGCCGCCGACTGGCCGCAATGGCGCTACGATCTGACAGTCTTGGTCAAGCCGGTGGCGGATGTCAGCCACGCACAGGGCATGTTGGTCGGACGATTGGCCGATATAGGCATGGACCTGCGTGACCAGGCGAGCCTGTCGGCCCTGACCGAAGACGTCGTCAAGACCAGCGAGATCGAAGGTGAACACCTTAACGTGGCGTCGGTACGCTCTTCCATCGCGCGCCGCTTAGGCCTCGACATCGGTGCACTGGCCCCGGTTGATCGCCATGTCGAGGGCGTGGTCGACATGGTGCTCGACGCCACCGCCAACTGCAACGCGCCGCTGACCCGAGACCGCCTGTTCGGATGGCATGCAGCGCTTTTTCCCA
>JAYVWK010000257.1:0-2775 GCA_043786185.1 Burkholderiales bacterium | reverse complement strand
TGCCGTTCGAAGCGCAGTTCACCGACAAGCCCTTGATCGCCTTCATGGGCAATACGGTGGAAGACAGCAAGAAGGAAGGCAGCGGGTCCGGCGACGAAGTTTCGGACATCCGGAAGTTACTGGCATATCTCGCCAAATTAGCGGCCAAGGAACGCAAGCGGCTCGCCCCCGTCTTCAACGGTGAAACCGCCGGCGTTCTTACCTTGACCCGATGCCCCGCCGTCGCCGACGAGATATGGCTTTCCTGGGGTGACGGTGCCTACTGGGGCATTGTGAACGTTGGCAATGGCGACAAGTTCTTCAATGACAGTGAAAACCATCCCGAGTTGAAGGATGCGCACGGCAATGCGCTGGTGCAATTGCGCAAGCGGCCCATCGTGGATCGGTCGTTCTACTTCGCCGAGATCGATAGCCCGGCTTCGCCGATCAATGTGTTGATCGGTAGCCGAAAGTTTGCGGAAGGTTGGAATTGCTACCGTGTTTCGGTGATCGGCCTGATCAACCTGGGTTCAGGAAAGGGCAACAAGATCATCCAGATTTTCGGGCGCGGCGTCCGGCTGAAGGGTTTGCAAGCGGACGGCAAGCGCAAGCATCGTGAACACGCAGATGATTACGCCGTGCTCGTGCGAGGTGATGCACCAGTTAATCGTCTGCGCCGCCTTGAAACGCTCAATGTGTTCAGTTTGCGCGCGACCTATCTGACCCGTTTTCTCGAAGCGCTGAAGGACGAAATTCCGCAATGGATGGTGGAACGCAGCATTCCGGTCACGACACGGCCGGTGCAACTCGGCAAGGGGAAAACGCCAGCGGCGTTCACCGATTACAAGAAGGATCTCAGCGTTTTCAAGGTCGGGCGCGACGAGCGCGAGCCTCGGTTGGTTGTGACCCGGCTTCCCAGCGGGCAATGGCGTTGGCAGTATTCCGAAGGCGCAACCATGCAGTCCGGAGAACTGGCCTGGAACGATTTCAGGCTTGACTACCGACGTGACGCCGACAGCGTATCGCACGATTTGGCCGTCAGCTTGCGGGAATGGGTTTGTAATTCCAAGGATCAACCCAACCCCTTTGCGCCACATGCGCGTCTTTCGGACACCCTTGCGCAAGCGCTGCAAGTGCGAAAAATGCAATTGCTTTGGGACGCGGGCAGCGAGGTTCGGCACCTTGTGCCGATCGATCTTTTGCGTGTCATCGCCGCGGTGGAGTATCACCATCCGTTTTCGGAAACCACGCTGGCCGTGCGTGAAACGCTGGCGATCAAATCGGTTGCCGATGCCATCGCGCAGCTACATCACAAGCTGATTTACGACATCAACAAGCGGAAGTACCGCTACGCCGAACCGCTTGTGCAAGCAACGCCGGGCAAGCCGGGCGACTTCATTTCAGGATACTCGGTCAAGCTTGGGTTCGAAACCGAGGCCGAGAAGCTCACGTTCGAGACAACCTATCCCAGCCCGAAGCTGCCGGATCAGTTGACGCTGAAACTCGAAGAGCCTTTAAACCCGTATCAGCCGCACATTTACAAGCCGCTTTATCGCGACGGGGCGGATGCGGCTGTCAAGGCCCTGAAGTACAAGGAAGTCGCCATCAGTCCCGACGCGCTGAATCCAGGTGAGCGAAAGTTCGTAGACGACCTGCACCAGTTTCTCGCAGAGCCGTCACGCCAAGGCTGGGCCGGGAAATTCAGCTTCTACTTGATGCGCAATGTCGAAAGCCTCCGCTCCGTCGGCGTTTATCTGGACTCTGAAGCCAGAGCCTACTTTCCGGACTTCGTGCTTTGGGTGGTGACTCCCAAGAAAACCTCGGTTCTGTTGATCGACCCGAAGGGGCAATCCGGTATTCAGGACTTGGCCTCAATGGCGGGGGGCGCAAATGCCAAGGTGAAGCTTGCCAAGAGCGGGCACCTTGCTGAACTGGCGCGCAAGCTCGAATCCAATCACAAGCCGGCCAAGAAATTCGTCGTTCACTCGTTCATCTTGTTGCGGGATAGTTCCGAGCTGGGGCGTATCGGTGGAGCGGTGCCCACTACGGCCGAGCTTGATGTAATTGCCGATATGGAAAAGCATCATGTGCTGCGGCTTGATTGGGCGGCGACCAATGAGAACGGTGATGCGCGGACAGCGCCGGAAGATCGCGGCTATCTGGAACGAATGTTTAGACTCAGTCAGCTTTTGTGAGGACGTTTGACATGAAGAACACCATTGCATCGGTTGTAATTTCGCCAAGTCAGAGCATTCGATTGCGCCTGAGCAAGCACGGCCGACTTGTAAAGGCAATCCTCGAAGACTTCGCGCCACGATTTTCTGCTGGATTCGAATTGGTTTATGCGCGCTTTTCTGGAAGCGACGAGTCCTTTTACGCTTGGCAACGTTTGAACGATCTGTGCGGCACCGTCGAGAAGATCGGAGGTCTTCCTGACCTTGTTCTTTACTGCGCCGCAAAAGATCGGCTATTCCTGGTGGAATGCGTAACCAGCCATGGACCGATCGACAAGAAGCGCCACGATGAGCTCTCACGCATGTTCAAAAATGCGAGGCCAGAATTGATCTTCGTATCCGGCTTTCCTTCAAGGGCAATTATGGCTGAACACATGTTGGGGATACCCTGGGGAACCGAAGCTTGGTGCGCCCAGGAACCCGATCACTTGATACATTTCAATGGCGACCAGCTACTTGGGCCGCGACCCGTAAATCAGCATCCGGTAGGCTTTCACGAAATGCCTGACCACCGCGCAGCGATCTGATGCCGGTGTTTCTTGACGTGTCGGCCGCACTTGAA
>JAYVWK010000256.1:0-4696 GCA_043786185.1 Burkholderiales bacterium | reverse complement strand
CTGCCTGGTGCCCGATTCATCTGCTCGATTATCGCGCAGCCGAAGCCAGGCGTGGATTGCGCGCGGCATGCGCGTAAACATGTCGATTGGCCATCCGATCTGGAGGCGGCTGTAGACAAACGGCGGGATTGCGCTGTGCTCCACCATCGGATCGACGAGAATGGGTTCGGCGGCGCCCGCTTTTCAGGCGATGCCATCGCAACGCGGCGGCCGAAAATGTCTTCTGCACTGATCAACGACACGAGCTTGCTGCGGCGCGATCGGCGCCTCACCCCGCAGCCCCATTGCCGCGGGCCAAGGCCCGCGCGGCGATTGCAGTCCATTCGGGAGGCCATATGACAAAAGAGGAAAACAACACCCTGGCGACCTTGAGCGGTCGCTATGCTGTACTCAACGAAGTCGTCATCGCCATGCTGGCCGCCATGCCCAATCGCGATTCGGTGCTGCGCTTAGCGCTGCGCAACGCGCACGAACTGCGCGAGTCCGCGGTCGAGGCCCTGCATTCGCAATCGTGGCTGGCCGGCATAGAGCCGGGCTCACAGGCGGTGGGTGCATGGCTGGCTGGTGCCGATGTGGAGATCGCCAGTTACCAGAAACTGGCCACGCAGTTCGCTCAGAAAAAGTACGTGTGAATGCTCGGGCACATTGGTTTTCTTGACGCTCACGCAGGCGCGTTGGCGCGCGCACGGTCGCTTGCGCCTTCAATCTCCCCCACCGCTGCCTTGCGCGGGTCCACTGGCGCGCCCCAGTAGTCGAACGATTCGCGGATCGGTTCGAGGATGCGCGCGCGGCGCGGCGCGACCTCGGGAAACTCTTCCATGCCGAAGCTGTATTCGAGGGTCATGCCGTCGGGATCGAGGAAGTACAGGAACATGCTGCCCGAGGGCGGATGCCGGCCCGGGCCGTTGACGATCGGCACCTGTTCGCGCTTGAGGCGCCAGATCGCGCGGCCGATATCGTCGACCTCGGTGACCATGAAGTTGACGTGGTGCAGGCCGCGACCCTTGCCGTTGCCAATGCCCAACGAATGGTGCAACGGGTTGGGAAAGCAGCGCGTGAAAGTCACCATGCCGTCGATTGAATCCGAGACCTGGAAATTGAGCACGCCGGTCAGAAAATCGATCGCTTCGGCGTAGTCGGGCGTACGCAGGACGACGTGGCCCAGGCGCTGAATCCTGGCCACCGTCGGCTGGTACGGCTGGCCACCGAATTCGCGCATCTGGTCATAAAACTCGAACGTGGCGCCGGTCGCGGGCTCGACCAAGCGAATGCTGCGGCCCTGGTGAAAGCGCTCGCACTCCGCGCGCGGCACCTCCAACACCGCAAGCCCCCTGGACTTGAGCATCTCGAACAGGCGTTGCAGTTCGCTACCCGACTCCATCTCGAAACCCAGGCGCTTGAGTCCCGGCCTTTCGCCCTTGAACAAGATCAGGTTGTGATGATCAAAGTCGCAGCGAAAAAAGCGTGGCGCAGCGGCGTCGGAATCATCGCTTGGCACTGCCTGCAAGCCCACGGTATCGCGATAAAACGTCGCTGAACGCTCAACATTGATGACGTTGAGCGCCACGTAACCAAGCTTCTTGTAGCGGATCATGACTTCAACCTTTCAAGCCTGTCATTCGAACTTGGCGCCGGATTCCCTGACCACGCGCGTCCACTGCGCCAGTTCGCCGGCGATGATGCGCGCGAACTGCTCGGGCGTGTTGGCCACCGCATCGGCGGAGAGGTCGCCAAACGCCTTTTTCACGTTCGGGCGCGTGACCGACCTGGCCACCGCGTCCTGCAGCTTCGCGATCACCTCCGGCGCTGTGCCGGCCGGCGCCAACAGGCCGAACCATACCGAGCCGTTGAAGTTGGGCACCGTTTCGGCCACCGTCGCCACGCCCGGTGCCAACTCGGTCGGCTTCTCGGTGGCAATCGCCAGCACCTTCAGCTTCCCGGCACGCGCATGCTGCAAGCCGTCCAGCCCGGTCATGAACATCACCTGCACCTCGCCGCCGATGAAGCCCAGCATGGCCGGCGCGCCCCCCTTGTAGGGCACATGGATCATCTTCTGGCCGGTGACGAAATTGAAGTACTCGCCGATCAGGTGCGAGGCCGACGCGATGCCGACCGAACCATAGTTGTACTTGCCGGGGTTGGCGCGCACCAGATCGATCAGTTCCTTGACGCTATTAACCGGCAGCGTCGGATGCACCGCGAGAAACAGGGGCACGTTGGCGACAAACGAAATCGGCGCCAGATCCTTGATCGGGTCATAGGGCGTCTTCTTGATCGCAGGTCCCATCGAGTTGGGGCCGGCATTGCCGAACGCCAGGGTGTAGCCGTCCGGCGCCGCCCTGGCCACCGCTTCGGTGCCGATCGCTCCAGCGGCGCCGGCCTTGTTTTCGATGATGATCGGCTGCCCGAGGATTTCAGACAGCGGTTGCTGGATGATGCGCGCCATCTGGTCGGTGGCGCCGCCGGCGGGGTAGGGCACGACAATGCGAATCGGCCGGTTCGGAAAGGCTTGCGCCAGTGCCGTGCCGGCCAGCATGCACCCCAGTACCGCGACCCAGATACGCGTGACCCCGCCACTTTGCTCGATCATTGCTTGTCTCCCGATTTGTGGATTGCGCTGGTCCGCCTGGCTTCGAAGATCGGTGCCAAAGCGACCGATGCGGCAGATGCGCTCTATGGCATGGCGCTGCCGCCGTTGATGCTGATCTCCTGCCCGGTGATGAAAGCGCTTTCGCGCCGGGCCAGGAAACATACCGCATCGACGACTTCATCGATGGCGACACCACGGCCTTTGGGGATCACTGCCTCGAAGCGCCCTGCCAACACCGGGTCGGTGATCTTCAGAGCCTGAAACCGTGCGGTGTTGATCAGGCAGGGCGACACCGTATTGATGGTGATGTCATGCGCCGCGAAATCGCGCGCCAACGCCACGCTCATGCCGATCACCCCACCTTTGGCGGCGTTGTAACCGGCGTGGTTGGGGATACCGGTGCGCAGGGAATCGGCGCCGATGTTGACGATGCGCCCATAGCTCTGCGCCACCATGTGCGGCAGCACCTTGTGACAGCACCAGATCGCGGTCCACAGGTTGCGCGCGATGGTCTCGGTGAACGACTCGGCGTCGTGTTCGAGAAACGGCCGGATGATGCCGCCACCGGCGTTGTTCACCAGGATATCGACCCGGCCCCAACGCGCATGCGTTTGGTCCACCATGCGCTTGACGGTGTCTTCAGCGGCCAGCGAACCCACGCAGTGCAGGGTTTGCGCACCGGTCTCGGCGGCCACCTCCGCCGCGCTCTCGGCTACCTTGGGGTCGACGTCCGCCAGCATGACCCGGGCGCCGCCCTGGGCCAAGCGCAGCGCGATCGCGCGCCCCAGGCCGCCACTGCCCTTGCCCGCGCCGGTGACAATCGCTACCTGGCCTTCATATGCTGGTGCACTCATAGTCTGGAAAATCCAGTTTGGTTCATGGCTTGATCAAAGTACGCAGCACCGACCGGTGCCGGCAGGCACTAAAGAATGATGCTGACCTTGCCCTGCGGACGCAGGGTATCGACATCGAGCACCGCGCGCTTGCGGCGAATGCGCAATCCGCCATCCGGCGCCAGCACAAGATCATATTCGCTGTGCCCCGGATAGACATCGTTGACGCCCTGCTTGGAGCGGTAGACCACGAAATTGCAGGTCACGCGCAACATGTCGCCATCGGGCTTGAGCCGCACATTGCTGATCATGTGACGCGTGCGTGAGTGCGGAAACTCGGCATGCGCGCTCTTCTTGCCCAGGCGTTTGGCTCGTTCACCAAGCCGATGGCGGTCGTCGTACACCAGGAACAGATCCTTCGAGGGATCGCCATCGGGCAGGTCGGTGGGCGGAATCAGATACTCGCCATCGTCGGTGAAAAGCATGGCCCATGCATCCAGTGCCCATCGATCGAGCAGATCGGCTTCATGAAACAGGAAGTCCTCGACCTGGGCGCGGGTAAGCGCGTGCGGCCCGGCTCGCACACTGTTCGACTCCATCATGGTGGATTTGCTCACGCTAAACCTCGGCGCCTGCCAGCAGGTCGCGCCAGCGCCGCCAGAAAGTGCGCATCTGCAATTCATCTTGCTTGGCCGGACTGTCGCCGTCCTCGGAGAGCATGCCGCGCGAAAGATCGTTCCATTCGACCCCGGCGTGCGCCTGGTAGCCGCGCTGGCACAGTTCCAGCATTTCCTGATCGTCCGGCGTGGCGAAGCCGCCGGGCCCGAGAAACTCCAGGTAGTTCCTGATGCGCAGGTCGCGCAGGCGCTGGGTTTCGCCGCGCGGCGCCAGAGCCCAGGCGGTGATCTCGAAGTAATCCGGTGCGCCCGGATAGAAGGTGCGTATCGTCAACGCACCCACATCGTTGACCACCAGGTTCGGAAAGATCAGCAGGTTGCGGTCGCCATGGCAGATGAAGTCGGCGCGCTCGCGTCCGAGGCGCGCTGCCATCTGCTCGAAAACCGCGTCGAGTTCGGCCTTGATATCGTCGCCCCAGGAGGGCATCGAGCGCGCGCAGGGCCGGCCCCAGGGCGTGCCCCAGATCGATTCGGACACCGCGTGACCGCGCCCCAGGTTCCTGACCCGGCCGAATCCCTTGGCCGCATACATGTTGAGCACCACGCCCTCGCGCGCCTTGATGTAATCCATGTAGCTGGCATGGGTGGTGTCGGCA
>JAYVWK010000255.1:0-5694 GCA_043786185.1 Burkholderiales bacterium | reverse complement strand
GCAACTGTTCGCCCAGGTCACCAACCCGCCAATCGATCCGATCCGCGAGCAGATGGTGATGTCGCTGGTCACTTTTGTTGGGCCCCGCCCGAACCTGCTCGACAAGGACAACATCAATCCGCCGATGCGCCTCGAGGTGACCCAGCCCGTCCTCGACTTCCATGACATGGCGAAGATCCGTGAGATCGACAAGCATACCGGCGGCAAATTCAAATCTTATGAACTCGATATCTGCTATCCCGTGGCATGGGGCAAGGAGGGCATCGAGGCACGTCTTGCTTCCTTGTGCGCCGAGGCGGTGGATGCGCTCAAGACCGGGCACAACCTTTTGATTGTCTCCGACCGCAAGGTCGATGCGCGAAGCGTACCGATCCCCGCGCTCCTAGCCACCAGCGCGATTCACCATCATCTGGTGCACAAGGGCTTGCGCACCACCACCGGCCTGGTTGTCGAGACCGGTTCGGCGCGCGAAGTGCATCATTTCGCTCTGCTGGCCGGCTATGGTGCCGAAGCGATCCACCCGTACCTGGCAATGGAAACCCTGGCCGCTATGGCGCGCGGCCTGTCGGGTGACCTGTCACCCGAGAAAGCGCTCTACAACTACCAGAAAGCGATTGGCAAGGGTCTCATGAAGGTGTTCTCCAAAATGGGGATCTCTACGTACATGAGCTATTGCGGGGCGCAGATCTTCGAAGCTATCGGCTTGAGCAGCGCGCTGGTCAACAAATATTTCCGCGGCACCGCCTCGAACGTCGAAGGTATCGGCATCTTCGAAGTGGCCGAGGAAGCCGTGCGCCTGCACCAGCAGGCCTTCGGCGCCAGCCCGGTCTTGGCCAACATGCTTGATGCCGGCGGGGAGTATGCGTTCCGCATTCGCGGCGAAGAGCACATGTGGACCCCGGACGCGATCGCCAAGCTGCAGCATTCTGCACGTGCCAACAATTTCAACTCCTACAAGGAATACGCGCAGATCATCAACGATCAGTCGAAACGCCAGATGACGCTGCGCGGCCTGTTCGAATTCCGCATCGACCCCGCGCGGGCGATTCCGCTCGATGAAGTCGAGCCGGCCCGCGAGATCGTCAAGCGCTTTGTCACCGGTGCCATGTCCCTGGGTTCGATTTCGACCGAAGCGCATGCCACGCTCGCAGTGGCCATGAACCGCATTGGCGGCAAGTCGAACACCGGCGAAGGCGGCGAGGATGAACTGCGCTATCGCAATGACTTGAAGGGCATCAAGCTGGGCGCCGGCGAAAGCATCGCCTCGGTACTCGGGCGCGAAAACGTCGAGGCCGACATTCCGCTATTGGCCGGCGATTCGCTGCGTTCGAAAATCAAGCAGGTCGCCTCCGGCCGCTTTGGCGTCACCGCCGAATACCTGGTATCCGCCGACCAAATCCAGATCAAGATGGCCCAGGGCGCCAAACCAGGCGAAGGCGGGCAACTGCCGGGCCACAAGGTCAGCGAATACATCGCCAAGCTGCGCTTCTCGGTACCCGGCGTCGGCCTGATCTCGCCGCCGCCGCACCACGACATCTACTCGATCGAGGATCTGGCGCAGTTGATCCATGACTTGAAGAATGCCAACCCGCAGGCCTCGATCTCGGTCAAGCTGGTGTCCGAAGTGGGCGTGGGTACCGTGGCCGCGGGCGTGACCAAGGCCAAGGCGGATCACGTGGTCATCGCCGGGCATGACGGTGGCACTGGCGCCTCGCCTCTGTCGTCTATCAAGCATGCCGGCACGCCATGGGAGCTGGGCCTGTCCGAGACGCAGCAGACCCTGGTACTCAACGGTTTGCGCGGCCGCATTCGGGTGCAGGCCGATGGCCAGATGAAGACGGGCCGTGACGTAGTCATTGCAGCCATGCTGGGCGCCGACGAAATGGGCTTCGCCACCGCACCGCTGGTCGCCACTGGCTGCATCATGATGCGCAAGTGCCATCTCAACACCTGTCCGGTCGGCGTTGCCACCCAGGACCCGGTGCTGCGCCGCAAGTTCGCCGGCAAGCCCGAGCATGTAGTGAATTTCTTCTTCTTCGTAGCCGAAGAGGCGCGCCAGATCATGGCGCAATTGGGCATTCGCAAGTTCGATGAGTTGATCGGTCGCACCGATCTGCTCGACCGTGCGCGTGCGATCTCGCACTGGAAGGCCAAGGGCCTGGACTTTTCGCGCATTTTTCACAAGCCGGATGTGGCGGCCGACGCGCCGCGCTTTCAGGTCGAGGAGCAGGATCATGGCCTGGCCGGCGCGCTCGATCACAAGCTCATCGCCACCGCTGCGGCCGCGCTTGATGCGGGCGAAAAGGTGCAGTTCATTCAGCCGGTGAAAAATCGCAATCGCACCATCGGCACCATGCTTTCAGGTGAAGTGGCGCGCCGTTACGGCCACGCAGGCCTGCCCGACGACACCATTCACATTCAGCTGCAGGGCACCGCCGGGCAGTCCGCCGGCGCTTTCCTGGCGCATGGCATCACGCTCGACTTGGTGGGTGAAGCCAACGACTACGTGGGCAAGGGCTTGTCGGGCGGGCGCATCATCGTGCGCCCGAATACCGAGTTTCGCGGCTGGGCATTCGACAACATCATCGTCGGCAACACCGTGTTGTACGGTGCCATTGCCGGTGAGGCCTACTTCAACGGAGTGGCCGGCGAACGCTTCGCGGTGCGCAATTCCGGCGCTGTGGCGGTGGTCGAAGGCACCGGCGACCACGGCTGCGAATACATGACCGGCGGCACCGTGGTCGTACTGGGCGGGACCGGGCGCAATTTCGCCGCCGGCATGTCCGGCGGCATCGCCTATGTGTACGACAGCGATGCCGACTTCGAAAAGAAGTGCAACACCACGATGTGTGTGCTGGGCGCGGTGGTGGTGGCGGCCGACCAGGACAAGACCCCCAAGCAGGGCTGGCACAGCGAGCGCCGTGGCGGCGTGCGGGAAACTGACGAGGTGATACTCAAACGCTTAGTCGAACGCCATTTCAAATTCACCGGTTCGACCCGTGCGCGCAATATTCTGGATGACTGGAACAACGAACGCGGCAAGTTCGTGAAGGTGTTCCCGACCGAATACAAGCGAGCTCTGGGCGAGCTCTGGGAAGCTGCCCAAAAGACCGCCGCCCGGGAAACGGTCGCAGCCTGAAGTGCCGCCATGCGCAGCCATGCGCGCGATGGCACGTTGGCTCTCGATTCGCCGGGCGCTGGGCCGTCGGGCGCGGCATTGAACCCCTTATTCAAGCATTGAGGTAGCAGATGGGAAAAGTCACCGGATTCTTAGAACTCACACGCGAGGAAGAGCAATACGAGGCTCCGCAGTCGCGCAAGAAGCACTACCGCGAATTCGTCATGCGCCTGTCGGACGAGGCCGCGAAAAAGCAGGGCGCGCGTTGCATGGATTGCGGCATCCCGTTTTGCAACAGCGGCTGCCCGGTCAACAACATCATTCCCGACTGGAACGACCTGGTGTATCGCGGCAACGTGCGCGAAGCGCTTGACGTGCTGCACTCGACCAACAACTTTCCGGAATTCACCGGTCGCATCTGTCCGGCGCCTTGTGAATCGGCGTGCACGCTCAACATCAACGACGCCGCTGTGGGCATCAAGTCGATCGAGCACTTCATCATCGACAGCGGTTGGGAAAACGGCTGGGTTGTACCGCAGCCACCAGCCGCTAAGACCGGTCGAAAAGTGGCGGTGGTAGGCTCCGGCCCGGCGGGCCTGGCGGCAGCGCAACAGTTGGCGCGTGTTGGCCATGCAGTCACCCTGTTCGAAAAGAACGACCGCATTGGTGGCCTCTTGCGCTATGGCATCCCCGATTTCAAGATGGAAAAGCACCTGATTGACCGCCGCGTCGAGCAAATGCAGGCCGAGGGCGTGGTGTTTCGCGCCGGCGTGTTTGTAGGCGACAAGCCGCTGGATTCAACGATCAACAATTTCTCCCACGAAACACTGTCGCCCAAGCAACTGCTGGCCGAATTCGATGCCGTGGTGATCGCAGGCGGTGCCGAGCAGCCGCGCGACCTGCCGGTGCCCGGGCGCGATCTCGATGGCATTCATTTCGCGATGGAATTCCTGACGCAACAAAACAAGATCAATGCCGGCGACCAACTCAAACAGCAACTTCTGGCCACCGGCAAGCATGTGGTGGTGATCGGAGGCGGCGACACCGGTTCAGACTGTGTGGGTACCTCGAACCGCCACGGTGCGCAGTCGGTGACCCAGTATGAGCTGTTGCCGACGCCGCCCGAACATGAAAACAAGCCGCTGGTATGGCCCTACTGGCCGACCAAACTGCGCACCTCGTCAAGCCACGAAGAAGGCTGCGAACGTGACTGGAGCGTGGCGACCAAGCGCTTCGAGGGCCGCGACGGCAAGCTCGAGAAGTTGATCGTTTGCCGGCTCGAATGGAAAGACGGCAAGATGAGCGAAATGCCGAATTCGGAATTCGAAGTCAAGGCCGACCTGGTGCTCTTGGCCATGGGCTTCGTATCGCCGGTGCAGAGCGTGGTCGATGCGTTCGGCATCGAGAAAGACGCGCGCAGCAACGCGCGCGCGCCGACCGAAGGTGACAAGGCATATCACACCTCGGCAGCCAAGGTATTCGCCGCCGGCGACATGCGACGCGGCCAATCTCTGGTGGTGTGGGCGATTCGCGAGGGGCGCCAGTGCGCGCGCGCCGTTGATGAGTTCTTGATGGGTGATTCCGAATTGCCTCGATAGTTATTCCGACAAAAGTAAAAACCTACTTTTGTCGGGCTAATGAGTGAACTGAATCGCCGGCGGAGCCGGACGATTCAGCTTGGAAAAGCGATGTGCAAAACACTAGCTCGCGCGACATACTCTCCTCGGTGGACCAGTTAATGTCCGACAACTTGCCGTTCTCGGATTTCATCCGATCGCGCGTACGCACTGTGCTCGACTGGCCGCAGGCGGGTGTGATGTTTCGCGACATTACCCCGCTGTTGTCGGACGCCAAGACCTTTCGCGTGCTGATCGACATCTTCGTGCATCGTTTTATGGATGAACGCATCGATGTGGTGGCCGGCATCGATGCGCGAGGCTTCATTCTCGGCTCGGTCATCGCCTATGAGCTCAATCGCGGTTTTGTGCCGGTGCGCAAGAAAGGCAAGCTGCCCTTCGATACCCTGACCGAGGAATACGAACTTGAATACGGCAGCGCGGCGATCCAGATGCACAGCGACGCCGTTGCGCATGGCAGCCGGGTGCTGTTGATCGACGACCTGATCGCCACCGGCGGCACCATGCAGGCCGCGGTCAAATTGCTCAAGCGCCTGGGTGCCGGCGCGATCCTGCCCGCAGTGATCATCGACTTGCCGGAGCTTGGCGGTTCTACGGCCTTGCGTGCCGATGGCATTGCGCCCTTCGTGGTGTGCGAATTTTCCGGGCGTTGACAGCATGAACGACGATACCCTGTTGATCGAGCATGCCGCAGTATTGGTGACGATGGACGCCGCGCGCCGCGAAATCGCCGACGGGGCGGTGTTCATTCGCAACAATCTGATCGAAGCGGTGGGTAGCAGTGCGCAGTTGCGGCAGTGGATGGCCGCCGATCCTGCTTCGCGCAGGCCGCGCAAGACCATTGCCGCACATGGCTGTGTGGTGCTGCCGGGCCTCATCAATTGCCACCACCACATGTACCAGACGCTGACGCGCGCGGTCGGCAGCGGGCCGGGCCTT
>JAYVWK010000254.1:0-2683 GCA_043786185.1 Burkholderiales bacterium | reverse complement strand
GAGCAGCCGCGGCAGGCGGCCGGCGCAGCGCCAGCGGCACCCGGGAGAACGTCATCGAAACCAAAGTGAACTTCACACTGGTAGGCGCCTTCGTGCTGGCCTTGAGCGCGGCGCTGATCGGCGGCGTGCTGTGGCTAGC
Source organism: Burkholderiales bacterium (assembly GCA_043786185.1). Taxonomy (GTDB): domain Bacteria; phylum Pseudomonadota; class Gammaproteobacteria; order Burkholderiales; family JAEUOS01; genus JAEUOS01. The sequence goes on along the minus strand of JAYVWK010000254.1, from coordinate 2,544 downwards.
CTCCGGTGGCGCCTTCCAGAAGCACTACGACATCTACCTGGCGATCATGGACGAATCGGTGGCCGGCCTGAATCTGAACGCGCCGGTCAAGTACAACGGCGTCGATGTCGGCAAGGTACGCGCGATCAATCTGGACGCCGTCGATCCGCAACGGGTGAACCTGCTGTTCGCCATCGAGCGCGGCACCCCGATCAAAGTCGATACCGTGGCGGTCTTGAAAACCCAGGGCTTGACCGGCATCGCCTACGTTGAACTGAGCGGCGGCGCCCGCAACGCGGCGCTCTTGACCGCGGTCGCGGGCGCCGAATATCCGGTGATCCGTACCAAACCGTCGTTGAGCGCGCGCCTCGAAAACGTGCTCACCACCGTGCTTGCCAAACTCGACAGCACCTCCACCAGTATCAACGCGGTGTTGAGCCCGGAAAACCAGGCGGCCTTCAAAAGCACGCTCGCCGATATCGCCAGCGTGGCGCGCACCATCGCCGCGCGCAAGAAGACGCTCGACGCCGGCATGCTCGCCGCCGCCCGCACCTTCGACAACGGCGCGCGCGCGACCGCGCAACTGGGGCCGGTGATCGAGCGCATCGGCCGTGGCGCCGAAGCGGTCGAAAAAATGGGCAACCAGACCGCGGCAGCCAGCACCCAGGCCGCCGATACCGTGGCCTCGGTGGGCGCCGACTTGAAGCGCTTCAGTTCGGAGGCGCTGCCGGAACTGGAACGCCTGCTGGGTGAACTGAGCGTGCTGTCGGCCTCGCTGCGCCGGCTCACCGAACAGACCGAACGCAATCCGGCCGGCCTGTTGTTCGGCCGCAAGCAAGTACCGGAAGGGCCGGGCGAAGCAGCGCCGCCCGGCGCACCGGCCGAACCAATCAGCAGATCGCAGAGACCATGAACCAGCCGCCGTTGTCCCGCTTGTCCCGCCTATACCGCCTGTACCGCCGCTGCGCCGGCGGATTGATGGTTGCCGCGTTGTGCGCGTGCAGTTCGCTGCGCCCGAGCGCGACGCCGCCGCCATCGTTCTATTCGCTCGACGCAGCCCCCGCGTCAAGCCCGACACACGCTGTCAAGCCGGCGTTGGCGCCGGCCGGCGCGCCCACGCTGATCGTCAATCCGCCGCACGCCGCGGCCGGATTCGACAGCCAGCGCATCATCTACACGCGCACCGCGCAGAAGCTTGAATACTTTGCGCACAGCGAATGGGTGGATCCGCCGGCGCGCATGCTGGCGCCGCTCTTGGTCGCCGCCGCTGCCGCTAGCGGCGCTTTCAGCGCAGTCGTGCCGACCCCTGGCGCGGCTGCCGGTGACCTGCGGCTGGATACCGAAATCGTGCGCCTGCTGCAGCATTTCGGCAGCGGCCCGAGCCAGGTGCGCTTCACCCTGCGCGCCAATCTGGTTGACGAACGCACGCGCCGCGTGCTGGTCTCGCGTGAATTCGACGCCACGCAGGACGCCCACAGCGATGACCCCTACGGCGGTGTTCTGGCCGCCAGCCGGGCGGTGCAGGAAGTGCTGCGCCAGCTTGCCGCGGCGTGCGCCGATGCCGCACGCGCCTGGCCGCCGCCTACTGCGAAAACCGCGGCCGCCGTGCCGCGCTGAGCGCCCGCGCCCTGCCCGCTTGCGGCTTGCCAGCGGCCCTGCACGGCTAGCCGGCGATGCCTGCCTCCAGCGCGCCAGCGGCAGCCGCCCCCCGCGCTAAGTCAAGCCGCGGGTAGTCGGTGTAGCCCGGCGCGCCCGGCGTGTAGAACGTACTCATGTCCGGCGCATTCAGGCCTGCGCCGCTGATAAAGCGCCGCAGCAGGTCCGGGTTGGCCAGCGCCGGCCGGCCGAATGCCACCAGGTCGCATTTGCCCGCCGCCAGATCGCCTTCCGCACGCGCCGCGTCATAGCCTCCGGAAAGAATCAGCGCCCCCCTTGAACAGGCTGCGAAACGCGGCCTTGATCGACGCCGGCACCGCCGGCGCCCCCATCGCCGAATGGTCCACCAGGTGCAGATACAAGAGGCCGCGCGTATCGAGCTGCTGCGCCAGATAACGGTAGTCGGCATCCATCTCGGGATACAGCGGCATGTCGTTGAACACGCCGAAAGGCGACAGCCGCATGCCGACCCGCTCGCGGCCGATCGCATGAATCACCGCCTCGGCAACCTCCAACACGAAGCGCGCACGGTTGGCGATCGGGCCGCCATACCGATCGGTGCGCAAATTCGAGTTCGGCCGGATGAACTGTTCAAGCAGATAACCATTGGCCGCATGCAACTCGATGCCGTCGAACCCGGCGGCCAGCGCATTGTGCGCAGCCTGCACGTACTCCGCGATCGCGTTGGTGATATCGGCTTCGCTCATCGCCTGCGGCTTGGCATTGGGCTGCATGCCCACGCTATCGGTGAATATTTCACCCGCCGCCGCCACCGCCGACGGCCCCAGCACGCGGGCGCCGGGTGGCAAGTTCGAGCGATGGGCGGTACGGCCGCAATGCATGAGCTGCATGAACATCTTCGCGCCCTGCGCGTGCACCGCCACGCTCACTTCCATCCACGACGCCACC
>JAYVWK010000253.1:0-3427 GCA_043786185.1 Burkholderiales bacterium | reverse complement strand
CTGCGTGCCGCCAGCACCACCACGGCAATCGGCAGCGCGGCAAGGTTTTGCTGGAATTCAAGATTGCGGTCCGCCGTGACAAAGACATCGAAGCGGGTTGCGGCGAGGGCGAGCAGCCTGCCGTTTTTGACACCGGACCAGCCGGCGGTGCGGACGGTGGCCACCGCGTGGCCGGGCAACAGCGCGATCAGGTCGCGTGGCAGTGATTCATCAAGCAGGATGCGCATCGTGGGTCAAAGCCGCGCGTGCCAACTCCAGCACCGCCACTGCCATGGCCCGACTCACCGAAGGAAACTGATCGAGAAACACATCCAGCGAATCGCCCTCTTCCAGGTAATCGAACAGGTTCTTGATCGGCACTCGGGTGCCGGCGAATACGGGCGCGCCGCTTTGGATTTCCGGGTCCACGATCACCACAGGCTGGTTCATTTGAAGGCTCCCGCCAATCCGCAAATTGCAAGTCTAGCGCGTGGCGGCGCGTGGCGGCGCGCAGCGGTACAAGGCAACAGTAGCACCGTCCTGCAGGCGGCGATTGTCACGCGGCCGAACCTGCCTGTGCACCCTGCGCGGAGCAATCGGCCAGGCATTGATGATGCGTGGCGAAGTGCGGATCGCGCCTGCGCGGCGCTTCAATCTTGTGGCCTACAGGAGGTCCGCATGAATCCTGGTCGCGTCGTGAAAGGCCTTGGCGGACGTCACGCGGCGCCATATTGCGCAAGGGAAGCCCATATGACCGTTCGTCGCAAACTCATGCTTGCCCTCGGTGCCGGCGCGCTCACGCCGCCGTTCGCCGCGCTCGCGCAAGCGCCGAGTACACCCGCGGGAAAAATCTGGCGCGTCGGGATTCTCGGGTTCCCGCAGCGCCCGGCGTCGCTCGAATCCCATTATGCGTACGGCGGCATCCCGCAAGGCATGCGCGACCATGGCTACACCGAGGGCAGGAACCTCGCAATCGAATGGCGTTTCGCCGAGAACGACGCCAAGCGCCTGCCGACGCTGGCGGCGGAACTGGTGCAGTGGAAACCGGATGTGCTGGTTGCCGGAGGAGACCAGGCAGCGCTGGCGTTGAAAAGCGCCACCACCACGATACCGATCGTCACCATCGCCATCGGTGACCCGCTGTCGATCGGCTTGATCAAGAGCCTGGCGCGGCCCGGCGGCAACATCACCGGCGTTACCAATGTGGCCGCCGATCTCGGCCCCAAGCAACTGGAACTGCTGCTGGCCATGGTCGCAGGCGCGTCGCCCAAGGTGACACGGGTGGCGGTGTTGATCAATCCAGCCGCCGCGCCCCACTACGAGCGCCTGCCAGGCCTCGAGGCAGCAGCCAAGACACTGGGCATAAACATCGTACCGGTCGAGGCACAAAACCCCGCGCAACTCGACACTGCATTTGCCACGATGCGCCAGCAAGGCGCCGGCGCGTTGTTCGTGCTGGTCCACCCGTTTTTTCAGCAGCACAGTCAACAGATCGCCGAGCTGGCCGCCAAAGCCCGTCTGCCGTCGATGACAGGCGCGAGTATCTATCCCGAGGCCGGCTGCCTGATGAGTTATGGCACCAACTTTTTCGAGCACTTTCGACGCGCTACGTACTACGTCGACCGCATATTCAAGGGCGCCAGGCCGGCTGACCTGCCGTTCGAGCAGCCGACCAAATTCGAGCTGGTCATCAACGCCAGGACCGCCCGCGCCCTGGGGCTGAAAATCCCACAAGCACTGCTGATCAGTGCGGAAAGGGTGATTGAATGATTGATCGAATCAGACATCAGATCAACCGGCGCCGCAAACTCGTAGGCGCGCTCGGCACGAGCGCTCTCGCGGCGCCGCTCACGTCGTTCGCGCAACCGTTCGCCGCGCCGGCGGGAGGCGCGGGAAAAGTCTGGCGCATTGGCTCTCTCGATTGCGGCTCGCGCCAATCGATGATCGATGCCGGCCGACCTGCCGGTCGAGCAACCGACCAGGATCGAACTGGTGATCAAGGGCAAGCAGGCGAAGGCACTGGGACTGGGACTTGCGATTCCGCTTGCGTTGTTGATCAGCGCGGGCCGGGTGATTGAATGAGCCGCAGACCGGGCGCACAACTCTGCGCCAGTCCCGGCGGCCGGTTCGGCCTGCGCCGGACGCACCGGACGCACCGGCGGTGTTGAAGAAAGCCGGCTCGACCAAAACCCGCCGCAGCGGGTTCAGTGGGAGGGCGGCTGTTCGAGCCGGTGCAGGCGTTCAATCAGCCCGTCGATCTGGTGCCGAAGAGCAGTCACGTCTTCGGCGGCGGACACTTCATCACGCTTGAGTCCCATGATCTGGTGTTCCTGGACGCGGTAGCGCTGCTTGATCTCGGTAAACTGGGAATGGATTTCCGTGCGCAGCGTAGCAATATCCTCGCGCATGATGCGCAGGTGTTCAGTGGTCAGAGGAGTAACGTGGTCGGCCATGGAATATCTCCTTGCGACAGATTGTAAGGTAAAGCTGTGTCGTTGCTGGCGACATACGGCGCGCGGCCATGCCAACAGGCACCGCATACCGCGCTCGCCAATTTGAATATTCACTATGCAGCTTTGAATATTCACTATGCAGCTACGGTACAGCCGCGGTACGCAATGCGGTAATGGTAGTTTCCACGCTGTCGTGCGTCAATCAATATGCTGTAAATAAAAACATGTATTCATGCCTCTTTTCATCCACGCAACCTTGCCGGCATCGCCCGCACAAGCCATTGTTCAGCGTATTTCAGAGGAGGCCTTGCATGAACCTTCACCGCAGACTCGTGATTGCCCTTGGGGCCGGCACGTTGACCGCGCCGCGCGCTTCGCTCACGCAACAGCCGGCTGCTCCCGCGGGAAAAATCCGGCGCGTCGGCATTCTGGCGCCGCGTAGTCGCCCCGCCGCGCTCGCGGGCGACGACTACGGCGCATTTCCGCGCGGCTTGCGCGAACTTGGCTATGTCGAAGGGGAGAACCTTGTCATCGAGTGGCGCTTTGCCGACAACGATGTCAAGCGCATGCCGGGCCTGGCGGCGGAACTGCTGGCGTTGAACGTCGATGTCGTCATCACTGCGGGAGAGAACAGCGCGCTGGCGATGCAGCAGGCCACCAGCACGATGCCGATCGTGAGTGCCGGCGTCAGCGACCCGGTTGGCGCAGGATTGGTCAAGAGCCTGGCGCGGCCTGGCGGCAACGTCACCGGGATCTCCAGCATCACCGGCGAGCTTGATCCCAAGCGCCTCGAAATGCTGCGCGCCATCGCCCCCAGGGCGGCGCGCGTTGCGGTGCTGGTCAATCCTGACGCACCCGGCAACCTCAAGACGCTTGCGAGCGTGCGGGCGGCGGCACCGAAAGTCGGCATGACGATTCTTCCGGCAGAAGCGCGCACGGCGCAGGATATCGACAACGCCTTCACGCTGATGCGCAAGCAGGGCGCCGACGCGCTG
>JAYVWK010000252.1:0-3168 GCA_043786185.1 Burkholderiales bacterium | reverse complement strand
ACTCCATCGAGCGACGAGTCCGGCCGCGCCAGGTACACGTATTCAAAAATGCAGGGGTTCAGGCTCGGATGGCGCGCGCATTGCTGCGTCTTCATGTTGCCCTCGAGATCGATGAACACCGCCTCGCCGGGCGCCACGTCGCGCACCATCTCGAACCCCAAGCCTTCGAGCGCCACCGATTCAGAGGCCACCATGTGTTCTTCACCGCGGCCGGAATCATGGCGCCCGATGCATAGCGGCCGGATGCCGAAGGGGTCGCGAAAGGCCAGCAATCCGTAACCGGCGATCAGCGCCACCACCGCATAGGCGCCGCGCAGGCGCTCATGCACCCGCGCCACCGCCTGAAAAATCGCCGCCGCATCGAGACGATAGTTCCTGGTGGCCTTTTCGAGCTCATGCGCGAGCACATTTAGCAGCACTTCGGAATCGGATTCGGTATTGATGTGCCGCAGGTCCTGGCGGTACATGTCGATCTTCAGCTGCGCGGTATTGGTCAGGTTGCCGTTGTGCGCCAGCGAGATGCCGAATGGCGAATTGACATAAAAGGGCTGCGCCAAGGCCGCGTTGGAGGATGAGCCGGCGGTCGGATAGCGGCAGTGGGCGATGCCGATGTTGCCCGGCAGGTCGCGCATGTTGCGGGTGCGAAACACGTCACGCACGAAACCCACGTTCTTGTGCATGTGAAACGAGTTGTCGCTGATAGTGGCGATACCGGCCGCATCCTGCCCACGGTGCTGCAACAGCAGGAGCCCGTCGTAGAGCAACTGATTGACCGGGGTTTTCGCAACGACGCCTATGACACCGCACATGATGCTCTCCGCGAGAGGGTGACAACCGCGTTTAAGAAAACACTGAATGAGCCCCTGTCCAGCGGACTCTCGAAGGGCGGTATTCCATCAAAACAATTCACCGCACAAGCGGCTTTTGCTTCCTGCCGGCTTTTTTTCGCGTTTCCTTGAATCAGAAGTTTACCTTGGCCGCGATACTGTCAGGCAGCCAGGGCTTGACTGTACGCACGGCGGTCTCGGCCAATGGGCTGAACAAGGCGTGTTTCCAGAAATCCATTTGCGGCAACTTGGTCATGCCGGCCACCATCACCAATGCCAGCACGATCACCGCGCCGCGCGCCAGGCCGAACAAGCCGCCCAGTCCGCGATCGGCCAGACTCAAGCCGGCTGCCTGCACCGCGCGCATGATGCCCCAGTTGATGAGCGCCATCAGCAAGGCCATGCCCAGCAACAGCAGCAGGAAGGCGACGATGGTGCGCAATACCGGGTGGGACGGCAAAAACACCAGCATGGTGGCGAATGGCTCGGCGAAGAGGCTGGCCACCACGAAGGCCGCGACCCAGCCGATCAGGGAAAGGATTTCGCGCACCAGACCGCGCAGAACCGACACGATGATCGATATCAGGAGGATCGCCAGCACGGCGTAATCGAAAATGGTCACGCGGGCCTAGCGGGTGACCACTGCGGCACTGCTGAAACCCAGGGTGCGGATCTTGTCGCGCGCGGCTTCGGCCACGTCGCGGCCGGCAAACGGCCCGGCGCGCACGCGGGTGCGCTCACCGTCTTTGGAGTCGAGCTTTTCGACAAAGCTCTTGTAGCCGGCGACGGCCAGTTTGTCGCGCGCTTCGCGCACTTTGTCTTCGCTGGCGAAAGCGCCGATCTGTACCGCGAAACCACCGACATCCTTGGCACCGGCGGCGGCCGCCTTGTCGTCCAGAATCGCCTTGACGCGCGCTTCTTCGCTCTTTGGCGCCGGGTTGGCAGGATCGGCCTTCGGTTCAGCCTTCGAGGCGACCTTGGCATCGGCTTTGGCGGCCGCCTGGGGCTCGGATTTCACCTCCGGCTTCGGTTCAGGTTTCGCCTCTACCCTGGCGGGGGTGCCAGACGCCGCCGCGGCGGGGTTGGTGCCCGTTTCGCGCTCGGTCAAAGCGGATGCCGCGCCTTTGGGTTCCTTGGACTCGACGCTTTTTGGCTTGTTGCCGGTGCCGGACGACGGCCGCACCGACACCGCATCCTGACTCGGAATCTGCACCGACACATCATAGTCGAGCGGCTTTTTCTCGGCGTCGAATATCCACGGCAGCGCGATCACCGCCACCAGCACGAGCGCGATCGAGCCGATCAGGCGGCGGCGAGCGCGACGTTTGAAGGTGGAGTCGGCGGAATCGGCGGAATCTGGCGGGGAACTGGACGCCATGGACTTAGGGCTGCGCGCGCGTCAGGGCCGGTTGACAACCTGCATAACCCCGGCGACGGTCAGAAATGAACCAAACACCACGATTCTATCATTCTCGGCCGCCTTCCCGTGCGCCGCCGCATAGGCCGCCTGCGGATCGGCATGCTCGAAAATCTCGCCGCCTACCGCCTCGTCTGCCAGGATTTGCCGCAATCGATGCGCCGGCAGACCGCGCGGCCCGGGCAGGTCGGTCAAGTGCCAGAAATCGATCTTTCCGCGCAACAAGCGCACCACGCCGGCGATATCCTTGTCGCCCAGCATGCCGAAAACCGCGTAGGTGTAAGAGGCGAAGCCGATGTTCGACAGGTTGTCGGCCAGCACCGCGGCGGCATGCGGATTGTGCGCGACATCGAGCACCACCACCGGGCGGCCCGGCAGGAGCTGGAAGCGGCCCGGCCATTCGACGCCGATCAGGCCTTCGCGGATGGCCTGCATCGGCACCGGCAGGCGTTCGCGCAGGGTCTCCAGCGCCGCCAGCGCCGCCGCGGCATTGAGCAACTGGTTGGCACCGCGCAGCGCCGGGTAGGACAGGCCATTGCGCGTTACCGGGTCGCCGCCGCCATGGAACCAGAATTTCCACTGTTGCACCTGGGCATCGTGCTGCCCGGCAAAACCGAAATCGGCACCGATGCGCAAGAGGCGCGCGCCGATGGCGGACGCCACTTCGCCTACGCTGGCCGGCGGCCGCGGATCGGCACAGATCGCCGGCCGTCCGGCACGGAAGATATGCGCCTTCTCCCAGCCGATTTTCTCGCGCGTATCGCCCAGGTATTCCTGGTGATCGAGATCGACACTGGTGAGGATCGCGCAGTCGGCATCGATGATGTTGACCGCGTCCAGGCGCCCGCCCAGGCCCACCTCCAGCACGGCGCAATCGAGATGCGCGGCGGCGAACAGCGCGAACACCGCCAGGGTGGTGAATTC
>JAYVWK010000251.1:0-14094 GCA_043786185.1 Burkholderiales bacterium | reverse complement strand
TGCCTCATTGCCTGCGGCGGGCGCGGATGGCGTGCCCTGCGCCAGCACCGGTATCTGCGCCGCCAGCAGCGGGAAGAAGATGGCGAAGGTCTGCCGCAGCATGGTCGATGCGCCTGCGTCAGCGGCCGCGCAGCGGAACGGCGGTGCGCCGCGACGCACGGTACGGCCGCGACCGCGCGGCTTCACTCATTGCTGTACGAGCTATAGCCACTCGGCCGCGCCAGGTTTTCGAACTTGGTGTACTGGCCCAGGAACGCCAGCTCGACCTTGCCGATCGGACCGTTACGCTGCTTGCCGATGATCACCTCGGCAATGCCCTTGTTATTCTCGTTGTCGGGGTTGTAGACCTCGTCGCGATAGATGAACAGGATCACGTCGGCATCCTGCTCGATGGCGCCGGATTCGCGCAGGTCGCTCATCATCGGGCGCTTGTCGGTGCGCTGCTCTAAGCTGCGGTTGAGCTGCGACAGCGCAACCACCGGGCAGCTCAACTCCTTGGCCAGGGCCTTGAGCGACCTTGAAATCTCGGAAATCTCGGTCGCGCGGTTCTCGCCGCCGCCACCTGAGGCCGACATCAGCTGCAGGTAGTCGATCACGATCAGGTCGAGCTTGCCGTACACCCGGTGCAGGCGCCGCGCCCGCGCCCGCAGTTCAAGCGCGGTGAGCGCCGGTGTCTCGTCGATGTGCAACTTGACATCCTGCAGGCGCTCTAACGCGGTGGCGAACTTGCCGAATTCGGCGTCGTCCAGCTTGCCGGTGCGCAGGCGATGCAGGTCGAGACGGCCGATCGAGCCCAGCATGCGCATGGCCAGTTGGGTGCCGCCCATTTCCATCGAGAACACGCCGACGATACCGCCTTCGAGCGCCACATGTTCGGCGATGTTGAGCGAAAACGCGGTCTTGCCCATCGACGGTCGGCCGGCGACGATGATCAAATCGCCCTTCTGGAACCCCGAAGTCTTGCGGTCGAGATCGAGAAAGCCGGTCGCCACGCCGGTGACGTCGGGGCTGTTCAAATCATGCAGTTCCTGCACGCGGTCACGCACCTGGGTGAGCAACGGGCCCAGTTCGACGAAACCCTGGCGACCGCGCGCGCCGTCTTCGGCGATCTGGAACACTTGTGACTCGGCTTCGTCGAGAATCTGCCGTACTTCACGACCCTGGCGGTTGTAGACCAAGCCGCCGATCTCGTCGATGGCGACGAGCAGCTTGCGCAGGATCGAACGATCGCGCACGATCTGGGCGTAGCCGCGGATGTTGGCCGCCGACGGGGTGTTCTGCGCCAGTGCGTTCAGATAAGACAGGCCGCCCGCATCCTCGGCCTTTTTTTCCGAGTCGAGCGACTCATAGACGGTGATGACATCCGCCGGCTTGCCCTTTTCGACAAGGCGGCAGATGTGCTTCCAGATCAGGCGATGATCGGTGCGGTAGAAGTCGTCTTCGCGCAGCAGGTCGCCGATCTTGTCCCATGCATGGTTGTCCAGCAAGAGGCCGCCCAGGGTCGATTGCTCGGCCTCGATCGAATGCGGCGGGATCTTGAGAGCTTCGACTTGCGAATCCTGACCTGCATTCTGACGCGACAGCACTGCGGACATGGCTTGCCTGACTCCAGGTTGAGACAAAACTATAAACAAAAAGGCCGCCTAGAAGGCGGCCTTTTTTTGGCACTTGCAAGTACTTGATTAAGCGGACCTAAAAACCCGGTCAGGCGGCTTCGCCCAGCACCGAAACCTTGATCGTGGCCAACACGTCGGTGTGCAACTGCACCACGATGTCGTTGTCGCCAACGGTCTTGATCGGCCCTGCCGGCATGCGGATTTGCGAGCGGTCCACCTGATGGCCCTGCTTGACCAACGCGTCGGCGATGTTGAAGTTGGTGACCGAGCCGAACAGGCGGCCATCGACGCCGGCCTTTTCGGTGATCTGCACCATCAAGCCATCGAGCTTGGCCGCGGCCGCCTGCGCCACCACCAAACGTTCGCCGGCCACTTTTTCAAGCTCGGCGCGGCGTGCGTCGAATTCGGCGCGGTTGGCGGCGGTGGCACGCTTAGCCTTGCGTTGCGGGATCAGGAAGTTGCGCGCGAAGCCGTCTTTCACCTTGACGATGTCGCCCAGGTCACCCAGGTTCGCCACTTTGTCCATGAGGATTACTTGCATGTCGTGATCCTCCTAGCGCACAAGGTGCAGGTCGGTATATGGCACTAAGGCCAGATAACGTGCACGCTTGATCGCTTCGGTGAGTTGGCGCTGGTAACGCGACTTGGTGCCGGTCACGCGAGCCGGCATGATCTTGCCGTTTTCCTGGATGAAGTCCTTGAGAACTTCAATATCCTTGTAGTCGATCTGTTCGACCTTGCCTACGGTGAAGCGGCAGAATTTCTTGCGCTTGAACAAGCCCTTGTTGGGGTTGTCGCGCTTCTTGAAGGCCGGCTTGCCGAAGCGACCGCCCGAGCGTCCTGGTGGCATGTGAATACTCCTTAGATGAATTCGAAATCGTTGATGTGCAGTAACAGTTGAACCCGACTCTTGCCCTTGTGGGCCAGGAATCCCGTGAGTCTTAACTGCGCGCCCAGCGGGCTTTTCGCCAGCTTGCCCGCCGCCTCTCCCGCCGCCAGCGCCATCACTTCGACGACGACATCCCGTTTGCGCCCAGCTTCGGTCTGCGCGGATTGGTGGGAGAGTTTGAGTTCGACTATCGGAATTCCCGCCGGTGTGTAGCGCACCGCCTCTATCGCGATGAGCGTGCCGGTGAGTTCAATCCGGTTGTGCGCCTCCAAATGGAAAAGTCCGGAAAACCTTGCTTAAGCCGCCGCCGGCGCTTCTGCCGCAGGTGCAACCAGCTCTTCGACCTTGGGCGCGGCTTCCACCGGCGCCGGACCGGCGGTCAGGTTCCTGGACTTCTCTTCCTTCATCATTGGCGAAGGGGCGATCTGCGCTTTTTTCATGCGCACTACCAGATGGCGCAGAACCGCGTCGTTGAACTTGAAACCGTGCTCCAGTTCGTCGAGCATCTTCTGGTCGCACTCGATATTCATCAGCACGTAATGGGCCTTGAATATCTTGTTGATCGGGTAGGCCAACTGGCGCCGGCCCCAGTCTTCAATCCGGTGAATCTTGCCGCCACCGCCCTGCACCAGGCCGCGGTAGCGCTCGACCATCGCCGGCACCTGCTCGCTCTGGTCCGGATGGACGATGAAAATGATTTCGTAGTGACGCATCTATGCAACTCCTTGTGGACTAGTTAGAACTAGGCCGCCCGACAATCCTTGGGCCTTCCGGTGCATGTGGCACCCGAAAAAGCGATAAGGAAGCGGTGCGGCAGGGTTCGCCGGGTTAACCAGACCCAAAATTGGTCTGGCTTCTTGATAACGTTTATTCGGCGATGCCCGTAATTGTAGCGCGCTTTGTGTTCGAAAATCAAACGCTTACAAGGAAAGTGCGAAGTGCGGCGTGGGGACTTGAAAAGCCGGCGAGCGCCCCCACCATGGACGACACCAACAGGAATTAGCCCTGTTTTCAGTGGAGTCTTTCATGGTGGACGAAGCAAAGCCTCAAGAAAATGCCGATGCTCCGGTGGCCGAAGCCGCCCTGTCGTTTCAGAGCAACGAGGACCGCATCATCGAACTCGAAGCGCAGTTGGCTGAGGCGCGCGAGAATTTCCTGCGCGCCAAGGCCGAAACCGACAATACGCGTCGGCGCGCCCAAACCGACATCGCCAACACCCACAAGTACGCGGCGGAAAATTTCGCCGAAAGCTTAGTGCCGGTCAAGGACAGTCTTGAAGCGGCATTGAGCGATCAGACCGCATCTCCTGAAACCCTCAAAAACGGGGTCGAATTGACGCTCAAGCAGCTGGTAGCCGCTTTCGAGCGCGCCAAAATCACCGAGCTGAACCCGGTTGGTGCCAAGTTCGATCCTCACATGCACCAGGCGATTTCGATGGTGGAAGCGGGAATCGAGCCCAATCACGTGGTTGCGGTGCTGCAAAAAGGCTACCAAATCCACGGCCGCGTGCTGCGCCCCGCCTTAGTGACGGTGGCCAAGGCGCGCGAAGCCTGAAACATCGCCCACTGCCGCACCATTAGCCCTTGAAAAAGGCGGGTTAAAGCGGCATATCGATTTCACTCAAGACTTACCGCATTCACGGAGACTGACATGGCAAGAATTATCGGCATAGACCTGGGCACGACCAACTCGTGCGTAGCCATCCTCGAGGGCGACACGCCCAAGGTGATCGAGAACGCCGAAGGCGCGCGCACTACCCCTTCGATCATCGCCTACATGGAAGACGGTGAGATCACCGTTGGCGCCTCGGCCAAGCGCCAGGCCGTGACCAACCCGAGAAACACGCTGTATGCGGTCAAGCGTTTGATCGGCCGACGCTTCGAGGAAAAGGAAGTCCAGAAGGACATCGGCCTCATGCCTTACAGGATTGTCAAGGCCGACAACGGCGACGCCTGGGTCGAGGTGCGCAACAAGAAGCTGGCGCCACCGCAGATTTCGGCCGAAGTGCTGCGCAAGATGAAGAAAACCGCCGAGGACTACCTGGGCGAGGAAGTCACCGAAGCGGTGATCACGGTGCCGGCGTACTTCAACGACAGCCAGCGCCAGGCTACCAAGGACGCCGGCAAGATCGCCGGTCTCGACGTCAAGCGCATCATCAACGAGCCGACCGCGGCCGCGCTGGCTTTCGGCATCGACAAGCACGGCAAGGGCGATTCCAAGATCGCGGTCTATGACCTGGGCGGCGGCACTTTCGATATTTCGATCATCGAGATTGCGGACGTCGACGGCGAGAAGCAGTTTGAAGTGTTGTCGACCAACGGCGACACTTTCCTGGGCGGTGAGGATTTCGATCAGCGCGTGATGGACTACCTGTGTGACGAATTCAAGAAGGACCAGGGCATCGATCTGAAGAAGGATGTGCTGGCGCTGCAACGTCTCAAGGAAGCCGCTGAAAAAGGCAAGATCGAGCTTTCGTCCTCGCAACAAACCGAAATCAACCTGCCCTACATCACCGCCGACGCGGCGGGCCCCAAGCACATGTCGGTCAAGCTGACGCGCGCCAAACTGGAGAGCTTAGTCGAGGAACTGATCGAGCGCACCGCCGGCCCCTGCCTCACCGCGATCAAGGATTCCGGTGTCAAGCTGGCCGACATTTCGGATGTGATCTTGGTCGGCGGCATGACCCGCATGCCCAAGGTGCAGGACAAGGTCAAGGAAATCTTCGGCCGCGAACCGCGCAAGGATGTCAACCCCGATGAGGCTGTCGCGGTGGGCGCGGCCATTCAGGGCGCGGTCCTGTCGGGTGATCGCAAGGATGTGCTGCTGCTCGACGTGACGCCCTTGTCGCTGGGGATCGAAACCCTGGGTGGCGTGATGACCAAGTTGATCACCAAGAACACCACCATTCCGACCAAGACCAGCCAGGTGTTTTCGACCGCCGACGACAACCAGGGCGCGGTGACCATTCACGTGCTGCAGGGCGAGCGCGAGGTGGCCGGCGGCAACAAGAGCCTGGGCCAGTTCAACCTGGAAGGCATCCCGCCTTCTCCACGCGGCATGCCGCAGATCGAGGTTAGCTTCGACATCGACGCCAACGGCATCCTGCACGTGAACGCACGCGACAAGGCTACCGGCAAGGAAAACAAGATCACCATCAAGGCCAATTCGGGGCTGTCGGACGAAGAGGTCCAGCGCATGGTCAAGGACGCCGAAGCGAATGCCGCCGACGACAAGAAAAAGTTGGAGCTGGTGCAGGCCAGGAACCAGGCCGACAACCTGGTGCATTCGATGAAGAAGTCACTGGTCGAACACGGCGACAAGGTGCCGGACGAGAAGCCGAAAATCGAAGCCGCGATCAAGGACCTCGAGGAAGCGCTGAAGACCAACGACAAGGATGCGATCGAAGCCAAGACCCAGGCGCTGATGACGGTTTCGCAAAAGCTCGGCGAAAAAATGTACGCCGAAGCGCAGGCAGGCGAGGCCGGCGCACAAGCCGGGCCGGCCGAAGGTGGCGGCATGGGTGGCGCGGGACCCAAGGCCGAGAAGAAAGACGACAGCAATGTGGTCGATGCGGAGTTCACCGAAGTAAAGGACAAGAAGGCATAAACCGGACGTCGCTTGGCCAATGGCTTCAAGGCCATTGGCCAAGCGACGCCGTTTTATGTGGCTGGATTCGAGCGCTCGCGCTTTGCGCGACGCTTAGGTCCGGCCGTTTCCGTTGGTGTGGAATGGGGCTGCTGAATGGCAAAGCACGATTACTACGAAGTGTTGGGCGTGGGCAAGGGTGCGGACGAAGACGAGATCAAGAAGGCTTATCGCAAACTGGCGATGAAGCATCATCCTGACCGCAATCAGGGCGATGCCGCGGGTGCATCGGAAGAGAAGTTCAAGGAAGTTAAGCAAGCCTACGAGATACTGACCGACGCCAACAAGCGCGCGGCCTATGACCGCTTCGGGCATGCTGGGGTCGACCCGGCGGCCGGCGGCCAGGGCGCCCAGGGGTTCGGCGGCTTTTCGGACGCCTTCGGCGATATTTTCGAAGGCATTTTCGGTGGTGGCGGCGGGCGCGGGCGCGGCGGCTCCAACGTGTATCGCGGTTCCGACTTGCGCTACAACCTGGAAATCACCCTGGAGCAGGCCGCGCGCGGCTACGAAACCAAGATTCGCATTCCGGCCATCGAGGCATGCGAAACCTGTCGCGGAACTGGTGCCAAGGTCGGTACCAGCCCGAAGGCCTGCACCACCTGTGGCGGCAACGGCCAGGTGCGCGTGCAGCAGGGATTTTTCTCGATCCAGCAGACCTGCCCGAAATGTCACGGCGGCGGCAAGATCGTAGCCGACCCGTGCAAAACCTGCGATGGTGCGGGCCGCGTCAAGCGCCAGAAAACCCTGTCGATCAAGATTCCATCCGGGGTTGACGAGGGCGACCGCATCCGCCTCACCGGTGAAGGCGAACCCGGGGCCAATGGCGGCCCGCCCGGCGACCTCTACGTACAGATGTCGCTCAAGGCGCACGCGGTTTTCCAGCGCGAAGCCGACGACCTGCATTGCGAAATGCCGGTCAGCTTCGCTACCGCGGCTTTAGGCGGATCGGTCGAGATTCCCACCCTCGATGGCGCCGCCGAAATCAAGGTGCCGCCCGAGACCCAGAGCGGGCGCACCTTCCGCCTGCGCGGCAAGGGCATCAAGGGAGTGCGCTCAAGCCAACCGGGTGACCTGTACTGTCATGTGGTGATCGAAACCCCGATCAATCTCACCGGGCGGCAAAAGGAATTGCTGCGCGAATTCGACGAAATCAACCGCAGCGATGCGGGCGCCCACAATCCGCGCGAAAAGTCATTCATGGATCGGATGAAGGACTTTTTCACCGGTTGATTGCGCGCCCTGGCGGCACGCGCGCGGGTTCAAACAACTTTGGACTGCACCGCATCCGCCGTTTTGGCGCGCATATCGCGCACGCCTTTCGGTCCGACACTGGCCTCGATCGTCTCCTGCAGGGCGCGGCGTCCGCCAAGCATGAACACCACCTCGGCCAGCACGAACAGGGGTCCGATCAAAAGACCAAGGATATCGTCGACAAAGGCGGGCTTGCGCCCTTCGTAGTAGTGGCCGATGAACTGGATGATCCAGCCGACCACGAACATGCCGATGCCGACGGTGAGCCAGGTCGGCGTACCTGCCGCAGCAACAGCGTGGCCGACCCAGGCCATGGCGCCGAGCACCAGGATCAAACCCAGGCCCAGGGCAAAGTCGAGCAGCAGGTAATAGATGCCGGCTGCGATCAGG
Organism: Burkholderiales bacterium; assembly: GCA_043786185.1. Lineage (GTDB taxonomy): Bacteria > Pseudomonadota > Gammaproteobacteria > Burkholderiales > JAEUOS01 > JAEUOS01. The sequence goes on along the minus strand of JAYVWK010000251.1, from coordinate 6,303 downwards.
GCGACCATGGCCGGCGTCAGCGGCAGGCCAGCGACTTCGATGGCGGGCCGCGCCATCAAGGTGACGACGCCAAAAACGATCATCGGCACACCGATCAGGTGGGTGGCGATGTTGCGGCGATCACGGTGATAGGCGGCGTAATTCGCCAACTGGTCAGTCAGGTTTTTCATGATCGAAACCTCGTAGCCATCTGAAACGTCACAACCTTAGCAGTGATTCAGGCGCTGCGCCACTCGGTAACACCCCCCGGCTTGTCTTCCAGCACGATGCCCTGGGAAAGAAGCTCGGCGCGAATCGCATCGGCCCGTGCGAAATCGCGTACCTTCTTGGAGGCTGCGCGTTCGACGATCAGACTCTCGACCGCTGCGCTGCCGCTGCCAGCGCTGCCTTGCAAAAACACCTGCGGATCGCGTTCCAGGAGGCCCAGCAGGCCGCCCAGCGCCTTGAGTTGCTCCGTCTTCAGTGGATCGGCAGCGCGGTTGATCTCGGCTGCCAGGTCGAACAACGCCGCAATTGCCACCGGCGTGTTGAAATCGTCATCCATCGCCGCGCGAAAGCGCTGCGCATGCGGCTGCTTCCAATCGACCGCCGCCGACGCGCTGTCCGGCGCGGCCTTGAGCGCGTTATACAGGCGCGTCAGGGCATTGCGCGCATCATCGAGATGCGCATCCGAATAATTGAGCGGGCTGCGGTAGTGGGCGCGCAGAATGAAGAAGCGGACGACTTCGGCGTCATATTTTTCAAGCACTTCATGGATGGTGAAAAAGTTGCCCAGTGACTTCGACATTTTTTCGTCGTCGACGCGCACGAAGCCGTTGTGCATCCATGTGTTGACGAACTTGTGGCCATGCGCGCCTACACTCTGCGCGATCTCGTTCTCGTGATGCGGAAACTGCAGGTCGGCGCCGCCGCCGTGGATATCGAACTGCGTGCCCAGGAGCGCTTCGCTCATCGCCGAGCACTCGATGTGCCAACCGGGCCTGCCGCTACCCCATGGCGAGGCCCAGCGCGTATCGGCAGGCTCGCTTTCCTTGGCGCTTTTCCACAGCACGAAGTCGAGCGGGTCGCGTTTGGTGGAATTGACTTCGACCCGCTCGCCGGCACGCAAATCATCCAGCGACTTGCCCGACAGGGCGCCGTAGGCGGGGAAATTGCGCACCGCAAAATTCATGTCGCCATCGCCCGCCCGATAAGCCAGGCCGCGTGCTTCGAGCTTTTCGATCATCGTCAGCATCTGCGGCACGTAAGCGGTCGCGCGCGGTTCATGATCCGGCTTCTGCACACCCAGCGCCGCTGCATCCTCATCCATCAGCGCGATGAAGCGCGCGGTCAACTGCGAAATCGATTCGCCGTTCTCGACCGCGCGGCGGATGATCTTGTCATCGATATCGGTGATGTTGCGTACATACGTGACCGCATAGCCTGCCGCGCGCAGCCAGCGCTGCACCACGTCGAACACAACCATCACCCGCGCATGGCCAATGTGGCAGCGATCGTAGACGGTCATGCCGCAAACATAGAGCCCGACCTTGCCCGGCACGATGGGCTTGAACTCTTCTTTGCTGCGGGAAAGCGTGTTGTAGATCGCAAGCATGGCGGCGGTGACGGTCGTAACGTTGGGATGGAATCGGGTGCCGGGCCTGCCGGGTACGGATGCAGCGGCCAATCGCGTCAGCCAAGGCACGTCCGGGCGGGCGGAATCAGCCGCTGCGCGGACAACATCGCCGCCCCGGCGCAAGCCGGGCCGGCGCAAGCCGGGCCGGCGACGCTACAAACCCTGACGCTCCATCGCGCAAAAGGTACGCGATAATCTCAAGCGCGATGCAGAAGTTGGGTAAAATCATGGGCTTGGATTGAGCGGGTGGATTGCCGAGGGGTGACCGGCACCGCATGCACACATAAAAATGCGAATTGAGTATAGCAGATGACTTTTTCCCGCTTTCCGCCTCTGTACCACGGCATCTTGGCGCTGCTTTTGACCTGTTGCGCAGGCGCCGCCACCGCCGATGAAATCGCCGATATCGGCAAGCTTCTCAAGGGCGGGCAGTTGGAACAGGCCTCGCAAAGAGTGGATGCGCTACTCGTAAGCAAGCCGCGCGACGCGCAAGGCCAGTTTCTCAAGGGCCTGATTCTCACCGAGCAAAACAAGACCACCGAGGCGATTGCCGCCTTTACCAAATTGACCGAGCTCTACCCCGAGTTGCCCGAGCCTTACAACAACTTGGCGGTGCTGTATGCCGGCCTGGGCCAGTATGAACGGGCGCGCCAGGCGCTTGAAATGGCGATCCGCACCCATCCCTCGTATGCCACTGCGCACGAGAACCTGGGCGATGTGTATGCCAAACTCGCAAGCCAGGCCTATGACAAGGCCTTGCAACTGGACTCCAACAATCCCACGGCGCAAACCAAGCTGGCATTGGTTCGCGATTTGATCGGCAGCGGCGCGCGGCGCCCGCAGGCGGCCCAGGCCAGCACCAAGCCGCCCGCCGTGGCAAGCCCGGCACCGGCACCGGCAGCTACGCCAGTTGCGCCGACTGCTGCGGCCGCCGCCAAAGATGCCAAAGCCGCACCGGTAGCAGCGGCGAAAGACGCCAGGGCGGCCACACCGGCGCCGGCCGTCGTCGCGCCAGCGTCACCAGCGCCGCCCAAGGAGCCCGCGCGGCCGGCCAACGAAGAAGTTGAGGTGATCGCCGCCCTCAACGCCTGGACAACTGCCTGGGGCAAGCAGGATGCCGCCGCTTATCTGGCCGCCTATGGACGCGATTTCAAACTCCCGCGCGGCGAATCGCGCCAGGCTTGGGAAGCCAGCCGCAAGCAGCGCATCGTCACGCCGAAGAAGATTGAAATCAAGATCGAGAACCCGCAGGTCACCTTCGCCGATGGTGTAGCGACAGTCAAGTTCCGCCAGAACTACAAGTCGAACATCATCTCAGCGAATAGCGCCAAGACCCTGGTGATGGCCAAAAACAGCGGCAAATGGCAGATTCGCGAAGAACGCAGCGGCAACTGATGGCGGTTTCGACCTGGTTGTCGCTCGCCTTGCCGCGCGCATGCATCGCAGCGCTATTGTGCCTGGCATCCGCCGCCGCTCTGGCGCAGGCGCAGAAGCTGCCCAGTGACGATGTCGAGACCGCACTGGTCGGCATCTTCAAAGCCATCGAGGGCAGGCGTCTGGCCGAAGCCCTGGCCCGCACCGAAGCGCTGATCGCAAGCCGCCCGAATTACCGTCTGGCGCACCTGATCAAGGGCGACCTGCTGCTGGCGCGCGGCTGGCCCATCCGCACCATGGGTGCGGCCCCGAATGCCCCGCCGGAGCGCGTGCGTGAACTGCGCGAGGAAGCACTGGCGCGCCTGGCGGCTTACCGGCAGCGCCCGCCGAAAGACCGCATCCCGCGCTACCTGCTGCAATTGCGCCCGGACCAGAAGAATGCAGTGGTGGTCGATACTAAAAAGTCGCGGCTCTACATTTACGAGAACGACAACGGCAAGCCGCGCTTTGTCGCCGACTACTACATAAGCCACGGCAAGAATGGCTCCGACAAGCTGCGCGAAGGCGACCAGAAAACCCCTTTGGGCGTGTACCACGTCACTGCCAGCCTGCCCAAGACCAAACTGGCCGACCTGTACGGTGACGGCGCCTTCCCGATCAACTACCCGAACGGCTGGGACCGGCGCAACGGACGCAGCGGCTCCGGCATCTGGCTGCACGGTACGCCCTCGGATACCTTCGCGCGCGCGCCGCGCGCCAGCGACGGCTGCGTGGTGCTGTCGAACCAGGATTTGCGTTCCGTGGCCCGTTTGATTCAGGTGGGCTTGACACCTGTGATCATCAGCGACCATGTCGAATGGCTGTCGCTGGACGACTGGAATAGCGAGCGCCAGGCGCTGCTCGCCGCGATCGACAAATGGCGCCGCGACTGGGAAAGCCGCGACTCCGACGCTTATCTGTTGCACTATGCGCGCGCCTTCCAGGGTGACGGCATGAACCTCAAGGCCTGGAGCGAACGCAAGCGCCAGGTCAATGCGGGCAAGGCCTGGATCAAGGTAGGTCTTGCCAACATCAGCATGCTGCGCTACCCGGGCAAGGACGACATGGTGGTCGTGACCTTCGACCAGGACTACCAGTCCAGCAACCTGGCGAACGTGATGAAGAAACGCACCTACTGGCTCAAGGAAGGCGGCCAGTGGAAAATCGTCGATGAAGGCGCGGGCTAGCAGCGCGCCCCTCCCCTTTCCCTCCCCCACTTTTTTCTGGAGCCTTGGCATGAGACAAGTACTGATCGCAGTTGCGCTCGCCGCGTGTGCCGGCGCCTGCGGCGCCCAAACGGTTGAAATGAAAACCTCGATGGGCGCAATCGTCATCGAACTCAAACCCGACAAGGCACCCAAGACCGTCGCCAATTTCGTGCAGTATGTGAAGGACGGGCACTACAACGGCACGATCTTTCACCGCGTGATCAACGGCTTCATGATTCAGGGCGGCGGCTTCGATGCCGGCATGAAACAAAAGGCGGTACGCGTGCCGATTCCGCTGGAGTCGAAGAACGGCCTGAAAAACGACACCGGCAGCATCGCCATGGCGCGCACCTCGGTGCCGGATTCGGCGACAGCGCAGTTTTTCATCAACGTCGCCGACAATGCCATGCTCAATGCACCGCAACCGGACGGTCAGGGCTATGCGGTATTCGGCCAGGTCGTCAAGGGCATGGACGTGGTTGAAAAAATCAAGGCCGTGGCCACCGGCAACACCGGCGGGCATCAGAATGTGCCAAGCAACACGATTACCATCGAGAGCGTGAAGCTGGTCGATGCGGTGAAGAAATAACCCTTGAAAGGAATCCACATGACCCAGGTATTGATCACTACCAACCACGGTGCCATCAAGCTCGAACTCGATGATGCCAAGGCGCCGAAGACCGTCGAAAACTTTATCCAGTACGCACGCGACGGCCACTACGACAACACCGTATGCCATCGCGTGATCGCCAATTTCATGGTGCAGGGCGGCGGCTTCGAGCCCGGCATGAAGCAAAAGCTCACCCGCGGACAGATCGACAACGAAGCGAGCAACGGCCTGAAAAACGATGAGTACACCGTTGCCATGGCGCGCACCGGCGACCCGCATTCGGCAACAGCGCAGTTTTTCATCAACGTCAAGAACAACGACTTCCTCAACTTCACCAGCCCCAACGGCAACGGTTGGGGCTATTGCGTGTTTGGCCGCGTGATCGAAGGCAAGGATGTGGTCGACAAGATCAAGGGCGTCAAGACCGGTACCAAGGGTTTTCATCAGGACGTGCCCGATGAAGACGTGGTGATGCTGAAGGCTGAAGTTCTTTAATTCCGGTCGCTGGCTGAATTGCCTCGTGGCCGCCTGACATGACGGCCTTGTTCATCTCCGACCTGCACCTGACGCCGGAACGGCCGGCAGTGACCAACGCGCTGCAGCGTTTCCTGCGACAGGTCCCCGACAGCGGCGACAGCCTGTATGTGCTGGGCGATTTGTTCGAGTACTGGGCCGGCGACGACGACTTGGGCGCGCCCGCACACGGCGAAGTCGTCGCTGCCCTGGGCGCGTGCGCCACGCGCGGTATCGCGCTCTACTGGATCGCCGGCAATCGTGACTTTCTGGCCGATCGCGCCTTCACCACCGCCGCCGGCATGACGCCGCTTGTCGAACCGTATGCCTTCGACCTGCGAGGCGAGCGCACCTTGCTGCTGCACGGCGACACGCTGTGCACCGACGACCGCGCCTACCAGGCGTTTCGCAGTGAAGTGCGTAGCGATAGCTGGAAGCGCGACTTCCTCGCCCGCCCGCTTTCGCAACGGCGCGCCGAGATCGAAGCGCTGCGCGCAAAAAGCGAACACGAGAAAACCGACAAGGCGGCCGCCATCATGGATGTGAACGCCGAGGCCGTCAGCCGCCTGTTTGCCGAGTCAGGCGCGGTGCGCATGATCCACGGCCACACGCATCGTCCGGCGCGCCACGACTATGTGATGTCAGGCCGCCAGGTGCGCCGCTGGGTGCTGCCGGCCTGGGAAGGCAAACCCGGCTACCTGCGGGTGGATGCCGGCGGTGCCGCACTCATCGATTTCGACTGAATTTTTTCCCAACAAGGAGGACACCAGCATGAGCACCATCAACACAGTAGGCATCATCGGCGCCGGCACCATGGGCAACGGCATCGCACAGGCGTGCGCGGTGGTTGGCATCCATGCCCTGATGATCGACATCAACGAGGCCGCCATCGAGCGCGGACTCAAGGCTGTGTCAGGCAGCCTCGACCGCCTGGTGCGCAAGGA
>JAYVWK010000250.1:0-2730 GCA_043786185.1 Burkholderiales bacterium | reverse complement strand
AGGCCGATGTGCAGAAAAGTGCCGCCGGGGCGCACCGCTTCGAGCGCTGCTTTGCGGGTGTGCACCGAGCCGACCGCGTCGATCACGAAGTGCGTCGAGTTGGCGGCCGGGCCACCACCGCCGGTTTCGCGCGGGTCGAACGCCGCACAGCCGGTGTGCTTTTCGATCGAAGCACGGCGCAGCGGGTTGGTTTCAGCCACCCGCACTTCGCGGCAGCCATAGCTTTTGAGCAGGATCGCGCATAGCATACCGATGGCGCCGCCGCCGATCACCAGCGTACGGCCTTCCTGCAGCGGCCGATGCATGGCACGCATCGACAGGTTGAGCGCATGCAGGGCGGTGGCGGCCGGCTCGGTGAGCGCGGCGGTGCGTGCGTCCATGTCTTGCGGAATATCGACGATGGCGCTTGTGGGCATGGCCATGTGCTCGGCAAACGCACCCGGCAGCTGCATGCCGATCATGCTGCGGTTCGAGCACAGATTGTTGCGACCTTCTTGGCAGTAGTCGCACACGCCGCAGGCAACGATCGGATTGCCGGTCACCCGCTTGCCTTTGTCGTCGCCGGCGACGATAGTGCCGGCAAATTCATGGCCCAGGATCATCGGCGGCACGCGCCGCGGGTCATGGCCGTGATAGGCGTGCATGTCCGAACCGCAAATGCCGACGGCGTCGATCCTGAGCATCACGCTGCCGGCGGCTGGCACCGGATCGGGCTCGTCGCGGTAGGTGACCTGGTTATTGGCGGTGTAGACCAGTGCTTTCATGCAAATCTTCCCTGGTGATTATCGGGCGGTAAAGCCGCCATCGACGTAAAGCGTCTGTCCGGTGATGTAGCTCGATGCATCGCTGGCTAGGAAAATCGTGGCGCCGTAGAGGTCTTCGAGCCGTCCGTTGCGACCGATGGCGGTTTGCGCGGCATTCTTAGCCGCCGCTTCCGGGTTGTTGAACACCGGTGCGGTGAGTGCGGTCGGAAAGAACCCTGGACCGATCGCGTTGCAGGTGATGCCGCGCCGCGACCATTCCTCGGCGATCGCGCGCGTGAGTTGCAGGATGCCGCCCTTGCCGGCGCCATAGGGTGCGCTGTTGGCGAAGGCGCGCTCGCTTTGTAGCGAGGCTATGTTGATGATGCGGCCCCAGTTGCGCGCCGCCATCGCCGGCGCCAGCGCCTGCGTGAGAAAAAAAGGTGCGCGTAGGTGGATCGCCAACTGCTCGTCCCACGACTGGGCGCTGACCTGCATGAAAGGTTCACGCAGGTTCACGCCAGCAGCGTTGATCAGCACATCGACCGGCGCGTCCTGCGAGGCTTTCGCGGCCGTCGACTTGAGGGCCTCGACATCGCTCAAGTCGCACACTTCGAAAGCCGCGGTGATGCCCTCGGCCTGCAAGCCAAGCGCGGCCTCCGCCAGCGGTTCGCGGCGTCTGGCCACCAGCGTGACGCGCGCGCCTGCCAAACCAAGCGCTCGCGCCATTGCCAGGCCGATGCCGGAGTTGCCGCCGGTCACCAGCGCGTGGCGCCCATCGAGCTTGAATAGCGTGGCGGGGTTCATCTCTTTCAGTTGGCGCCGTCTACACCGTGACCGGCGCGCCCTTGTCGAATGCCTCGCCCTTGAAGTATTTGTCAAGGCGGTCGTCGGCGGTGCGGGCGTGGCCTTCCATGCCTTCGAGACGCGAAATACGTGCCGTCACCTGGCCGACATCGCGGTTGGCGGCGCGGCTCATGCGCTGCCAGGTGACTGTCTTGATGAACTTGTGCACCGACAGGCCGCCCGAATAGCGCGCGGCGCCCTTGGTCGGCAATATGTGGTTCGGGCCCGAGGCCTTGTCGCCATAGGCAACCGTGGTCTCTTCGCCGAGAAACAGTGATCCATAGCAGGTCAGGTTCCTAAGCCACCAGTCAAGGTCTTCGGCGTGTACTTCGAGATGCTCCGCGGCGTACTGGTCGGAGACCTTGACGATCTCTTCGCGCGAATCGCACAGGATCACCTCGCCATAGTCGCGCCAGGCGCAGGCGGCGGCGTCGCGCGCGGTCGGTGGCAGGGTGTCGATGAGCCCGGGAATACGCGCCATCACGTCGCGCGCCAGCGCTTCGCTTAAGGTCATGAGCCACATTGGCGACTCGTGACCGTGCTCGCCCTGACCCACCAGGTCGTTGGCGACGATATACGGGTCGGCCGAGGTGTCGGCAATCACCGCCACTTCCGAGGGGCCTGCAAACACATCGATGCCGACCTTGCCAAACAACATGCGCTTGGCTTCGGCTACAAACTTGTTGCCGGGCCCGACAATGATGTCGGCCGGCTTGCCGGTAAACAGGCCGTAGGCCATTGTGGCGATGGCCTGTACGCCGCCCAGGGTCATGATGATGTCGGCGCCGGCCACCTTCATCGCGTACAGCACCAGCGGATGAATGCCCCCGCCCTTGTAGGGCGTCGAGCAGGCAATGATGGTCGGCACCCCGGCCGCCTTGGCGGTGGCGATGCTCATGTATGCGGAGGCGATGTGCGCATAACGCCCGGTCGGCACATAGCAACCGGCTACGTTGACCGGGATCAGGCGCTGCCCGGCGATCAGGCCGGGGTGCACTTCGGTTTCAAACTCGGTCATCGAGGCGCGTTGCGCGCGCGCAAACTTTGCGACCTGCGCGGTGGCGAATTCGATGTCGCGCTTGACCGAGGCGGGAATGTCACGCGTGCGCCGCTCAATTTCTTCGGGCGTGACGACGATGGCGCC
>JAYVWK010000249.1:0-3741 GCA_043786185.1 Burkholderiales bacterium | reverse complement strand
ACGATAGTCACATGGGAATAGCCGGTGGGCTTGGACAAGGCCGGCGGATTGATGGCTTGTACGGTCATGACGATTCTCCTAGGCGGTTGGGGAGCGAAGCATATCAGCGCCGTGCGATGATGCGCTGCATGGTCACTTGGTAGACTGCCATTCCACCTCTTGTGAGCCAAGCCCGTGACCATCCAGCAGCCTGCGCCAAACCCGAGCTACGCGCGCCCCTATGCGGGCCTCAAGGTGCTCGACATGTCGCAGGGCATCGCCGGACCCTATTGCGGCATGCTGCTGGCACAGTATGGTGCGGACGTCACCAAGGTCGAGCCGTTTGCCGGCGACTGGGGGCGCGTGCTGGGCAAGCGGGTAGGTTCGCACAGCGCAATCGACCTGACGGCCAACCGCGGCAAACGCTCGATCGCGCTTGACTTGAAGTTGCCCGCCGGCCGCGCATTGCTGGCGCGCATGGCGGCCTGCAGCGACGTGCTGATCGAGAATTTCCGCCCCGGCGTGATGGAGCGCCTGGGGGTTGGCTACGAGGCGGTGCAAAGCATCAATCCGCGCGTGCTGTATCTCTCTGTCAGTGGCTTCGGTCAGGACGGACCGGCGCGCGACCTGCCCGCATCCGACACCGTGGCGCAGGCTTTCGCGGGGATGATGATGGCCAACCGCGACGCCGCCGGCACGCCGCGACCGACCGGCTTCCTGTCAGCCGACTACACCACCGCGCTGTATGCATTCCAGGCGCTGGCGGCGGCGTTGGCGGCGCGGCCGTTCGAGGCCTGCGGGCGCCACATCGATGTCTCGCTGATGCACGCCACCGGCGCCTTCATGGCGATGAAGCTGATCGAGCAGCGACTCGAGGGCGGCCCGCCGCCCAAGCTCAACGCGCCGGCCGGGAGTTATCGCACCAGCGACGGCTGGATTGCCATCACCCTGACCAAGGAGGCGCATTTTCCGGCGATCTGCAATGCGCTCGGCGTGCCCAAGCTGGCAGGCGACCCGCGCTTCATCGATTTCGCGCAGCGTTCGGCCAATCTCGCGGTGCTGCTTCCGCTGTTGCAGGAGCCCTTGCTTGCCCGCAGCACCGTACAGTGGCTGGCGATCTTTCACGCCGCCGACGTGCTGGCCAGCCGCATCCATGACTTCGCCTCATGGCCGCAGGATCCGCAGGTTCTTGCAACCGGCGTCGTGGCGGAAGCGGCGCCGGACGGCGTGACGTCGGTGCCGTGGGTGCGGGTACCGGGCGCCCTGCATCCCGCCGCCGGCGATGCCCGCCTGCACTGGCCGGATATCGGCGAACATTCAGACGCCGTATTGCGCGACATGCTCGGCATGGATCATGCGGAAATCGCGCGCTTGCGCGCCGATGGCGTACTCGAACCCATTCGCGCAGGGAGTTCCAAATGAAGTCGTGTAAGGATGTGATGGTCGGGTTGGCGTGGCTGGCGCTGACAAGCCTTGGCGCTGCGCCGGTGGCGGCACAACCGTTCCCGTCCAAACCGATCCGCATCATCGTACCCTTCGGCCCCGGCACCGGCACCGACATCCTGGCACGCGTGGTGGGCGAGCGCGTCGGCGAGCAGTTTGGTGTCGGCGTCGTGGTCGAGAACCGCGAAGGCGCCGGCGGCCTGCTGGGCGCTGGTGCCACCGCCAAGAGCGCCCCCGATGGCTACACCCTGATGATGGCGGCCAACCCGTTCGTGGTGGCGCCGCTGCTGCAGGCCGCGCCACCTTACGATGCGATCCGGGATTTCGCGCCGGTGGCGCGTATCGGCGTGCTGCCGATGGCGCTGGTCACAGGTCCAGCGGCGCCCTATGCCAACGTGCGCGAGATGATCGCCTTCGCGCGCGCCAACCCCGGCCGGCTCAATTACGCATCTTCCGGCAAGGGCACGCCCAGCCACCTCGAAATGGAACTGATCGCGCAGAGCGCGGGGCTGAAACTGCAGGACGTGCCCTACAAGAGCACTGCGCAGGCGATGACCGACACCATCGGTGGCCAGGTCTCGCTGTATTTCTCGACACTGCCGCCTGCGCTGGCGCAGATGCGCGCGGCGAAGCTGCGCATTCTCGGCATCGGCAGCGCGCGCCGCCTGGCCCAGGCACAGGAGATCCCGACCCTGGCCGAAGCGCTGGGGCAGCCTGGCTACGAGGCCAATGTCTGGTACGGCTTCGTGGCCCCGGCCGGCACGCCGCGCGACACGCTGGCGCGACTGGCCGACGCGGTGACCCGCGCACTCGACCATGCGCCGGTGCGCGAACGGGTGGAAAAAAGCGGCACCGAGATCGATGTTGCGGGGCCCGATGCATTTGCCGCGCAAATCCGTCGCGAAAACGAAAAATGGTCGGCGCTGGTCAAGTCACTCGGTCTCGTCGCAAATTGAAATCCGCCGTCCACGCCCCCGGATTCGAGGACTTCGCCGTCGGCGAAGTGTTTTCCACCTATCGCCGCACGGTGACCGAAACCGACCTGGTGAACTTCACCCAGTTGGCGGGATTGCGCCTGCCGATCTTCGTTGACGACGACTGGGCGCGACGCGAGTCACCGCACGGCGGGCGCATCGCGCCGGGATTCCTGGCGTGCACCCTATCGGCCGGGATGCTCGAAAGCGTGCTCGGTGCCAACACCATCGCCGGGCTGTCGATGGATGGTTTCCGCTTTCATGCACCGGTGCGACCGGGCGACACCCTTGGCTGCGAGATCAGCATTGATGCGGCCAAGGAAACCTCGGATGGCAAGCGGGGCGTGCTCTCGCTCGGCATCAAGGTGATCAACCAGCACGCGATCCTGGTGCTGGAATACTCGACACGGGTGATGCTGCGCAAGAACGCCTGACCCGGCCGGCCGTCGGCGCTCGCCGCAACTGTTGACGGCAAGCGTCGGCGCGCCTGCCGTCAACCAGCACCTTCAATTCAAACGCACATACTCGTAATCCACCGGCAGGTTGTTGATGCCGCGATCCGGTGGCGCGATCCAGGCCGCCATCTTGCCCGGCTCCACCACCCGCTGCTGCAGGCTCTTGACAAAGCGCCGGTCGTCCGCCGAAGGCAGAGCTGATTTGCACACCTCATCGTAAGCCGCCTGGGCAACCGGATTGCCGGCCAGGTCGGTGGCAATACCGGCCCAGGCGCCGATGGTGCGATGGAAACGATCGGATGGCAGCTTGAGCTCGAAGCTGAAACCGGCGCGCTCGATCAACTTGTTCCAGCGCTTGAAGCCGATTTCGCAATCCTTGATGTACTCGTTGCGGGTCACCGCGTTCATCGCGTTGCGCATGGCGATCTGCTCCGCCTTGACCCCGCCCATACCATCGGGCACTTCAAGGGTGTAGTGCGTATCGATCTCGCGGTGGTCGCTGAACTTCGCCTCGTCCGGACGCCCCTTGATGCCGTTGGCGAAATACGATCCCGCGTTCGACGAAGACTCCGAGCCGAACAAATCGAGCGCCGAGGAAAACCAGAAATTCATGTACTTCTGCACTGTCGGCAGATCGATCGCGCCGGCGCGCCGCACCGCGGCAGGATCATCGCTGCCCAGCTCCTTCATCACTTCGAGCGCGCGCCGCACCACGCGGCCGATGCCGGTTTCGCCGACGAACATGTGGTGCGCCTCTTCGGTCAGCATGAAGCGGGTGGTGCGCGCCAGCGGATCGAAGGCCGATTCGGCCAGGCTTTTCAGCTGGTACTTGCCGTCACGATCGGTGAAATAGGTGAACATGAAAAACGACAGCCAGTCATCGATCGGCT
>JAYVWK010000248.1:0-3408 GCA_043786185.1 Burkholderiales bacterium | reverse complement strand
CAAGCGGCAACGCAGCTGCCGGTGACGCACCCGCCACCACAGCCGGCATAAACGGAGACACGATGCGACTTTTCCAACGGGCCAGGATGGCCCTTCAATTGATGTTGGCCGGCGCGGCTTTCGCAGCCGCGCTGCCCGCGGCGCAGGCGCAGGCCTGGCCGAACCGGCCCGTGCGAATTCTGGTCGGCTTTCCGGCGGGCCAGGCCACCGACGTGCTGGCGCGCATGGCCGCGCAGCGGCTGTCGGACACGACAGGGCAACAGTTTTTTGTCGAGAACCGGCCCGGCGCCTCCGGCAACATCGCCTTCGAAATGGCCGCGCGCGCGGCACCCGACGGCTACACTTTTCTGATGGGCTCGTCGGGCACCGCGGCGATCAATCCCGCGCTCTACGCCAAGCTGCCGTTCGACATCAATCGCGACTTCAACCACGTGGTGATGATGGCCGACGTGCCGCAGATGCTGGTGGTCAATCCCAACCTGCCGGTCAAGACGGTGAAGGAATTGATCGACTACGCCAAGACCCGTCCCGGCAAGATCGATTACGCCTCGGGCGGCAGCGGACTCACCAATCATCTGATCATGGAGATGTTCAAGTCGGCTACCGGCCTGCACCTGGTACACATTCCCTATCGCGGCGGCCCGCCGGCACTCACCGATCTGATCGCGGGGCAGGTATCGCTGATGTTCGAAACCATCGTCGGCGCCCTGCCGCACGTGAAAAACGGCAAGTTGCGCGCCCTGGCCGTATCGCGCTTGAAGCGCAGCGCCGCGGTGGCCGACATTCCCACAGTCGCCGAGAGCGGTGTGCCGGGCTTTGATGCCACCGCATGGGTAGCCATGCTGGCACCGGCCGGCACCCCGCGCGAGATCATCATGCGCGCCAATACGGAGATCAACAAGGGGCTGGCCATACCGGAAATCCGCGACCGCATCATCGGCATGGGTGCCGAGCCCGGTGGCGGTACACCGGAGGAATTCGGCGCCTTCCACAAGTCCGAGTTGGTGAAATGGGCGAAGGTGGTCAAGGCCTCCGGCGCCAAGATCGACTGAAACCCGGCGCTTTCGCACTTCGCTTGCCCGCTGCCCATCGTGCAGCGGGTCAGGGCATCCATTTTCGCTTCTTCACAAACAGGGTCCGAGCATGAATCCCGCAACCACGAACCCGATGGACGAGCTGATCCGGCTCGTGACCGAAACTCGCTACGAGGACCTGCCGCCAGCGGCCATCGATCGCGCCAAGGCCTTCCTCCTGGACACCCTGGGCGTAGGCATCGCCGGCAATCGCGCGCCGTTCACCGCCGACGTGGTGCAGGCGGCGCTTGGCTGGGGCGCCTCGGCGGATGCAAGCGTGCTCGGCAGTGACCTGCGGCTGCCGGCGCCGTCGGCGGCACTGGTCAACGGCTATCGCATCCACTCACAGGAGTTTGACTGCGTGTTCGAAGCCGGCGTGATCATCCCGATGGGGCCGCTTGTCGCCGCGATCCTGGCGCATGTCGAGCGCCGCACCGCGCGCGGTGAGCGCGTGTCGGGGCGCGCCCTGATTCTGGCGCTGGTGGTGGGTGTCGAAATCTCCTGCACGCTGGGCCTGGCGGCCAAGAGCGGCATGAAGTTTTTCCGGCCCGGCACTACTGGCGGATTCGCGGCGCTGGCCGCGCTTTGCGTGCTTGACCAGGTCGACAGTGATTTCGTGCGCCGCGGCTTCGGGATTGTCTATTCGCAGATCAGCGGCAGCATGCAGTCGCACGAGGAAGGCTCGTCGATGCTGGCCATGCAGATCGGCTTCAACGCGCGGGCCGCGCTGACCGCCTTCGATCTCGCCCGCGCCGGCTTGTCCGGGCCGCTACGCATATTGGATGGCCGCTTCGGCTACTTTCCGGTGTTCGAATCCGCAGGCGACATTGAGGCCGCCTGGGCGCAGATCGCCAAGCCCTGGAAGATCACGCGCCTGTCGCACAAGCCCTACCCGAGTGGTCGCGTCACACATGGCATGGCGCATGCGATGCTCTTGCTCCGCGGTGAACTGACGGCCGATGCCATCGCGCGCGTGCATGTAGCGATGCCGCCCCTGGGTTTTCGCCTGGTGGGCCGGCCGATCAAGGCCGATATGACGCCCAATTACGCCAGGCTGTGCGTGCCCTATGTGGCCTCGGCCGCCCTGATACGCGGCGCCGTCGGGCTGGAAGACTTTCTCCCGGCAGCCGTTGGCGCGGCTGATGTATTCGCCCTTGGGTCGCGCTTTAGCACCGGCGAATTCGAATACCCCGACCCGAACGCCTTCTACCCGCAGCGCCTGCGTGTGGAAACCCGCGACGGCCGGGTGATCGAACGCGAGGTGCCGTATGCGCCGGGCCACCCGGAGATGCCGCTGTCGGACAGCGAAAACCTCGCCAAATTCCGTGCCTGCCTGGGCTTCGCCGGCTGTGACGCCGCAGGCGCGGCAGCGCGCGCGGTCGAACAGTGCGTGGCCGACCTGGAGTCGCTCGAACAGATCGCGCCCTTGACCGCCGCAATCGCCCTCCTGCATCCCTGAGGCCGCGCCTTTCCGGCTTGGCCCATATGTCCGGACATATTGACGGGACGGGTGCCACTGGAGTATCTTTTCGGCTTGCGGTACGCGCCTGGCGCGATTGCAGTGAAGTGGACGCGGCCCAGGCGGCCACCCGATCAAAATGACAGGAATCATCATGAACGTGCAAGACGCGCAGCAGATTCGCGAGGACGAAAAAGCGATCCTTGATGCCATCGAGGTGTGGGTGGAGAAGGAAGTACGCCCGATCGCCAAGAAATTCGATCTGGCCGACGAGTATCCGCATGATCTGGTCGAGCAGATGAAGGAGCTCGGCCTGTTCGGCGCCACCATCGGCACCGAATACGGCGGCCTGGGCCTGTCGGCCTGGACCTACGCGCAGATCGTCGTCAAGGTGGCCTCGGTATGGATGGCGCCCTCGGGCATCTTCAATTCGCACCTGATCATGGCGTCCGCCATCGAGCGCAGCGGCACCGAGGCGCAAAAGCGCAAGTACCTGCCGCTGATGGCCTCGGGCGCGTTTCGCGGCAGCTTAGGGCTAACCGAACCCAATGCCGGTACCGACCTGCAGGCGATTCGCACCGTGGCCAGGCGCGAAGGCGATCATTACGTGGTCAACGGCGCCAAGACCTGGATCACCAACAGCATGTACGGCCAGGGCACCCTGCTCCTGGTCAAGACCGACCCGGCGGCGCAGCCACGCCACAAGGGCATGAGCATGCTGATCGCCGAGAAGACCGACGGCTTCAACGTGGTCGGCAAGTTGAAGAAGCTCGGCTATCGCTCGATCGATACCTGCGAACTGTCGTTCGAGGATTACAAGGTGCCGGTCGAGAACCTGCTCGGCGGCGAAGAGGGCCATGGCTTCCAGCATACCGC
>JAYVWK010000247.1:0-9375 GCA_043786185.1 Burkholderiales bacterium | reverse complement strand
TCTTGAACTGTTCACCGGCCAAGTGCATGGTGTTGCCGGCGCCGGCCGAGGCGTAGGCCAGTACCCCGGGTTTCTGCCTGGCCGCGGCGATCAAGTCCGCCACACTCCTGTAGGGCGTGGCGGTGTTGACCACCAGCACGTTGGCCATGGCGTGGGTGCCCGACACCGCCTGCAAGTCCTTCAGCGGGTCGTAGGGCATGTTGCGGCCATACAGGTGCGGGTTGATGGTGATGGTGCTGGCCGACCCCAGCAGCAGGGTGTAGCCGTCGGCCGGACCCTTGGCCACATGGTCCGAACCGATGTTGCCATTGGCGCCTGCGCGGTTTTCCACCACCACCGGTCGCCCCAGGCGTTCACCCAGTTTTTGCGCCAGCTGGCGCGCGAACACATCGGCCGCGCCGCCCGCCGGATAGGGCACCACGTAGGTGAGCGCTCGCTCGGGATAGGTCTGCGCCGACGCCTGGGTCGCGTGCAGCGTGAGCAAGGCGCATGCGACGATGCTCAGTAACGATGACTGCAGTATGGTCTCCTCCGTGGCAACGACGTCAAATGCGCCAGCTGATGTTTCTCGGGCGACTATCGCGCCTGCCGAAACGTCGCAGCACGCCTTTAGCCGCTATGTCGATGATTGCGCTCGCTGGCGCTTGAATCAATCGACGGCCGTCAAGTATCGCAGCGACTGCCCCGCCACGTTGAGATGCTTGGCGAAAAATGTCGCGGCCTTGGTCGCGCTGGCCCGGAAAAAGCCTGGTCAGATCTTCGTCGGCCTCCAAGACGCTGGCGGTATGTGATCGAAATGCTCAAGCGAATCGCGCTCGTGGCGAGACTCTGGTGCGGCTCCAAACACTCGCGGATGATCCGCGCTTTGTGCTCGTCGACTCGCAAGCCAAGCCCGCGGCGCACGGCCATGCGCCGTACCCCGGCAGATCACCTGGCACCCAGGCGGTCCAAGCAGCATGCCGGTGGAGACTTAGCCTCAATGCATTTGCCCATACGTGAACAAGTGATTACAATTAATCATGTTCACCATCAAGCGCCTGCCCGAATTCGACCTTTGGTTTGACGGACTGCGGCATCGCACCACGGCCATTCGCCTTGGCATGCGCTTGGATAAGGCCCAGTGCGGCATCCCGGGCGATGTCAAACCGGTGGGAGATGGCGTGTTTGAGATGCGCGAGTTTTTTGGCCCCGGCTGGCGCATGTACTACGTGCAGCACGGGGCGGTGCTAATTGTCATGCTGGGCGGCGGTGATAAGGCTGGCCAAACCCGTGATATCGCGGCAGCCAAAAAACTCGCTGCCGCCCTCGTTTTCAAGGAGTAAGCGATGCGCAAGAAAATCCATGTCGAAGAACTGCCTGTGTTCGATCTCGCCGAGCAACTCAAGACCGACGAGGACATCGCCACTTATCTGAGCATTGTGCTGGAGGGCGATGATCAGTCCGAACTGACGCACGCTTTGGGCGTGGTGGCCCGTGCGCGCGGCATGACCGAAGTGGCGCGCGCGGCCGGGCTGACGCGTGAAGCGCTTTACAAGGCCTTGCGCCCGAATTCGCAACCGCGGTTTGACACGATCGCCCGCGTTTGCCGCGCTCTTGGGTTAAAGCTCACGACGCAGGTGCAGGTGCAGGCTTGATGCAATCGCGCTGCGGGTGCAAGGCCCGCGACCGCCGACGATTGACAGGGCAGTGTTGCGCGGCTGCGGCAACGCGACTATCGTGGCTTCACATCGGTGTTCGAATCCGGAGGTATGGGCCGCTCGCCACTGCTGACTTGCGTGAAAGGCTCAACCGCATGGCACTGGAGCCATCGGCCCTCGGGCCGCGCGAATTTGCCGCGCGGGTTCTTGCAGATTCGGCGCGCTGGCACAAGATCGCCGCCGAGGCCGGGATCAAGCCTGCGGATTAGGTAGGGATAAGATGCAGGGCCCCGCCAGCAAACGTCCCCGCCCATGTCACGCCTGTTCTCCAATCGCGATCGTCATTTCGACATGGGCGTGCTGCCCACCGAGTTGCTCGCGCGCGACGCCGCCGCGGCACCACAGGCCGCGCGCGTACCGACCGACAGCCGCGCTGCCGGGCCGGACGGCGTCAACTATGCCCTCGTCGAATACCAGACGCTATTCGCGCAATACCTGGCCGGCGACCCGGCGCGGGCGCGCGCGCCAATCCCCGCTGACCTGGGTACGCGCGCGCGCAATCTCAAGGCCTCGGCGTATTTTCTGGACGCCACATTAGCCGGCGTGTGTGCGCTGGAACCCGGCGACTGGCAGGTGGCGGATGCGCCGCGGCATGGCTTTGCGCTGGTGTTCGCGGTCGAGTTCGGGCGTGAACCCAAGCTTGGTGAGCCGGGTGCAAGCTGGATTCACGGTTGCAACCAGGCGCGCACCGACGCACGCGCGGCGGAAGTCGCGGTGGTGCTGGCAGGCTACGTGCGCACCCTGGGCTTCGCCGCGCGCGGGCACGTCGCCGGTGCCACCCAGGTGGCGCTCGAAACCCTGGCGCAGCGCGCCGGCGTGGCGCGCGCGGACAAGGGCATGTTGGCGCTGCCGTTCTCGCGCCGCGGCTTCGCCCTGGGCGCAATCACGCTCGAGATGGACCTCGCGGTCGACCTGCCGATCGCCGCTGACGCTTCGCTCGACTGGCCGAATGCCGACGCCTACATGGGCAAGCCTGGAACCCGCCCTGGCTGGGAGGATGCGGAAGCGGCATTGCGCCCGCTGCACCTGGGCCGCTATCCGATGGAAACCATCAAGCGTGTCGCCGAACCGACCACGCTGGTGCTGCGCGACGAGATCCGGCGCAACAGCAAGCGCGCCGACTTGTTTACCCGTGCGCTGGCCGGCGATCTGGGCGAAAAGCCCAAGGCCGAACGCATGCGTTTCGCCACCAAGCATCCGCTGGCATTCGCCATGACGCCGCTCATCCGCAACATGGTGCCGCTGCAGGGCACACGCGAGCCGCTCGTCCCTACCGGCCTGGGCGGCGACTTGTCGGACCCGCGCCGCAATGCCGATTCGGTCAAGGCGCTGGCCTATTTCCTGGGCGCCGATCTGGTCGGCACCTGCGAAGCCGAATCCTGGATGTATTACTCGCACGATGCCGAAGAAGGCAAACCGATCGAGCCCTATCACCGGCATTGCGTGGTGATGCTGCTCGACCAGGGGTTCGAGACCATGGAGGGCGCCTCGGGTGACGACTGGATTTCCGGCGCGCAGTCGATGCGCGGCTACATGCGCGGCGCCTTCATCGCCGGCGTGCTGGGCGCGCATTTGCGGCGCTTGGGTTACTCGTCGCGCGCTCACACCAATGCGCACTCCGAACTGCTGCACATTCCGGCGGCGCTGCTGGCAGGCCTGGGTGAGCTGTCGCGCATCGGCGAACTGGTGTTGAACCCCTTCATCGGCCCGCGCTCCAAGAGCGTGCTGCTGACCACCGACCTGCCGCTTCAGTTTGATCAACCGATCGATTTCGGCCTGCAGGCGGTGTGCAACATGTGCCTGAAGTGCGCGCGCGAATGCCCGTGCAACGCCATTCCCTTCGGCCCCAAGGTGATGTTCAACGGCTACGAAATCTGGAAGCCGGATGTCGAGAAGTGCGGCAAGTACCGCTTGACCAACATGAAGGGCTCGGCCTGCGGGCGCTGCATGAAAACCTGCCCTTACAACCGCGAAGACCTGATCGAATCCGACCGCTTGCTGGAACTCTCGATCAAGGTGCCGGCGGCCCGCCGCGCGCTGATCGACTACGACGACCAGATCGGCGGCGGCGTGCGCAACCTGGTCAAGCGCTGGTGGTTCGATCTCGAAATCGTGGATGGCATGTGCGTGACCCCGCGCGGGGTCAACCAGCGCGACCTCGATCTCGCGCGCGGCGACAAGCTCGCGCGCGAACAAAAGCTGGCGTTCTTTCCGCCGGCGGTGCAACCGGTGGGCGGTACCACTCTGGCAACCGTGGTGCCGATTGATCGGGTGGCCGGGCAGAAGGCCTATGCGGAGGCGGAGAAGCCGCTGGCGGCGCGCAAGCGCAGCAAGCCGGTTGCCTGAGCGGCCGTTGGACCTGTGTACGTTGGGTGCCGCGAGTCCCGGCAGCGAGGCCAGGAGGCGAGCGAAAACCATTTGCGGGCATTGAGGCAACTCGCACGCGCAGCTCCATTCGTCCATACGATACGGTATAATGCCGTACCAATTTCAGAAAGATTCATGCCATGCCTGTCGCCACTGCCCGCTTTGATTTGAAGATGGACGCCGCCGAGAAGGACTTGGTTTCACGCGCGGCAGCCCTGATGGGCACCACCATGGCCGGTTTTGTGCGCGCAGCCGCCAAGGAGAAAGCCGCGACCTTGCTGGAGCGGGAAACGCGCGTCACCATGTCGAAGCAGGATTTCGCCGCTCTGATGAAAGCGCTCGATGCGCCATTCAAGCCAAACGCGCCGCTCAAGCGCGCGCTGGCGGCGGCGGGCAAGATACGCCGTGCTTGAAGAGCAGGTGCTTGACACCGGGCGTCACGACCGCGCCGGGTTCACTTGCGGTGTGCCAGCGCTGGATGAATATCTGAGGCGCTTCGCGCAACAGCACAAAAAGAAGGGAGTCAGCGCTGTTTATGTGTTGGTCGATAGCGAGACTCCGTCTCTAATACTGGGCTACTACACGCTCAGCGCCGCGCAAATCGATATTGCCGATTTGAGCGAAGCGGATCGCATCAACCTGCCGCGTTTCCCGGTGCCTTGTATTCGCATGGGGCGCCTCGCAAGCCGCGCGGGTCGGCGCGGTGAGGGGCAGGGCAGGCACCTGATGGGTTGTGCTGTCACGCGCTGCCTGGCGGCAAGCGAGCAGGTCGGCGCGTTCGCGCTGGTGGTGGATGCGAAAGACGCTGACGCGAAATCGTTCTATGAGCACTACGGATTCACCCCCTGCACCGCCGCGCCCATGACGCTCTACCTGCCGTTGCGTCGCTGATGGAGCCCGGTCATTGCTGTTGTTTCTTTCGACACAGCCTCATCAAGGCCGGCACATGGCCGAAACGGTGGCGCGCTGGCGCGCGGGTGCGATTCAAACTGATGTGGGGGCGGGAAATCCGACCAAGGCCCTCACACTGGAAGAACGTCGCCAACCCGGTTGTGGGCGCTGCCTGACACATCAGTTTGAATCGCACCCGTGGCGCGCCTGATCGAACACATCTTCGCGCCCTAGCCGTGCGGCAGTGAGTGCTGGCCGTGCCCAAACAGCGGCGGACCTTCATGCCCGAAACCGCGGACACCTCAGCCGCGCAAGTGTCTGCATCCGCGCCTCTGCGTCGGCGAACGACCGACACGCTCGTAGTATGATGTATACATTCAAGCACACAGGGCTTCAACATGTCCACAACCATGACCGTCCGCCTCGAAGACGACGTCAAGGATCGTCTTGATGTCTTGGCCGAAGCGACCCAGCGTAGCAAGTCGTTCCTTGCTGCCGAAGCCATCCGTACCTATGTCGAAAACAACGAGTGGCAGATCGACGAGATCCAGGCGGCGCTGAAGGAAGCCGATGCCGGTGACGTTGCCAGCGAAAACGACGTGGCCGCGTTGGCCAGAAAGTGGAAAGTGAATGCAGGTTAAATGGCTGCGCAAGGCACTGCGCAACCTCGACGATGAGGCCACCTACATCGCGGCAGACGACGCCGCGGCCGCGCGTCTGGTCGTCAAGCGCGTACTCGAAGCCGTTTCAACCCTCGCGGAGCAGCCCGGTCTCGGTCGGCCTGGTCGAGTGCCAGGCACCCGCGAGTTGATCGTGGCAAAGACGCGTTACATCGTTCCCTACCGAGTGCGTGGCGGGACGGTCGAGATCCTGCGGGTGTTTCACACCTCACGGCGGCTCCCCGGCCGGTGGTGAATTGACCGGTCGACGTCGCCACTGATATCTGCCGG
Organism: Burkholderiales bacterium; assembly: GCA_043786185.1. GTDB lineage: Bacteria > Pseudomonadota > Gammaproteobacteria > Burkholderiales > JAEUOS01 > JAEUOS01. The sequence continues at coordinate 3,470 of JAYVWK010000247.1, read as the reverse complement.
TCGGAGCAATCGATCCCATACCATTAGTGGATCGCCCGCACCAAGGCTTCAAAATACGCGGCCAGCCTGATTCCGGGCCTCGCCAGGAACGCTAACCAACGCAACAAGGACCAATGCAATGAAGCAACCAGAAATGATGATCGCCGGTGCCGGCCTCGGAGGCCTGGCCGCCGCCGCCTGCCTGATGAAGCGCGGCATGAAGGTGCGGGTGTTCGAGCAAGCCGCGCAATTGGGCGAGATCGGCGCCGGCGTGCAGCAAAGCGCCAACTCGGCCAAGGTGCTCTACGACCTGGGCCTGCGCGACGCGCTGGAGCGCGTAGGGGTCAAGCCGCAAAACTACGAATTCCGCCGGTTTGACACGGCCGAGGTGATGCATGCGATTCCGTTCGCCGGCGCGCATGAGAAGCAGCATGGCGCGCCCTATTACCACCTGCATCGCGCCGACCTGCACAAGATCCTGGTCGACAAGGTGATGGCGATGGACCCGCATTGCATCACCCTGAATGCACGTGCCGCCGGCTTCAGCGAAAACGCCGACGGCGTGACCCTCAAGCTGGCCGATGGCTCAAGCGCGAGCGGCGCGGCGCTGATCGGTGCCGACGGCATCAAGTCGGCGATTCGCTCGCAGATCGTGGGCGAAACCCCGGCCACCTACACCGGCTATGTGGCCTGGCGCCTGACCGTGCCGCGCAGCAAACTGCCGGCCGACATCATGGAAATCGTGGGCCAGGTGTGGTGCGGGCCGAAGAATCATTGCGTGGTGTACTGGCTGCGCGGCGGCGAGATCCTCAACTGGGTGGGCTGCCCCGAGCGCAGCGCCTGGGAAGACGAGTCCTATACCCAGCGCCGGCCCTGGGAAGAATTGAAAGCCGACTACGCCGGCTGGCACCCGAAGATCCAGGCCATCATCGATGCCACCGATCACAACGAGTGTTACCGCTGGGCACTCAACAACCGCAAGCCGATCCGCACCTGGAGCACCGCGCGCGTGACCCTCCTGGGCGACGCCGCGCATCCGACCCTGCCCTTCATGGCGCAGGGTGCGTGCATGGCGATTGAAGATGGCGCGGTGCTGGCGCGGGCGCTCGAAGGCAGTGACTCCGTGAGCGCAGGGCTGGATCTTTATCAGCGTAACCGCGTCGACCGTACCGCGCGTGTGGTGCTGGAATCCACCGAGCATGGCGGCCTGTACCACATCACCGATGCGGCGCAAATGCGCGAGGCCTTCGCCAAGCGCAACATCGCAAAGGAACGGGCGGAGTGGTTGTTCAACTACGATCCGCTGACCGTGGCGTTGAATTGAACCCGGCGATCAAGCGAACATTTCCAGCAGCACCGGGTGCCAGAGTGCGATGTCGACTTCTCCCAGCTTGCCGGCCAGCCGGGTTTTGTCGACGCAGCGAATCTGGTCGAGCAAAACGCGACCGCGCTTGCCCTTCAATTTGATTTGAGGCCGGCAACCCAGCGCCTGGCCCTTGCTGGTAATCGGCGCGACGATCACGCGCGGCAGCGCCCGGTTCATGTCGTCGGATGAAACCACCAGAGCCGGGCGCGTCTTTTTGATCTCGGTTCCCACCGTGGGGTCCAGATTGACCCAATAGACTTCGCCGCGCTTCACCATGTCCACTCCGAATCTTGGGCCAGATCGGTTTCCGTCCACGCTGGCGCATCCGCCGTCTCGACGTAGCCGTCGAACCAGCCTGCACGCGGCGCCTTCACCGGCGCGATGACAATACAACCGTGATCGAGTCGGATGTCGATTTCGTCCTCGATCGAGCACGCCGCAAGCAGTGCCGCCGGAATCAGCACGCCGCGGGAGTTGCCGATCTTGCGCAAGGTCGATTTCATGGAAAGCCTTCAAGGGAAGCGTTCACTACAATACTAACAATGTTATTACGTTTTATTGGACATCGCAAGTCATGGAAAGGGTTGCGCGCGGGGGGCGCTGTGAGGATGACTAGAATGGACGACTGACGGCCCTTGTGCAGCCCCCCGGAGAGTCGGAGACACCATTTTGCCAATCAATCCCAAACCAATAAGCGCGTGCATGGCGGCGATTTGCATCATCCTTGCGCTGGCAGCTAATGCGCAGAATTACCCTGCAAAACCGGTCAAGATCGTCGTGCCCTTCCCGCCGGGCGGGCCGACTGATGTGGTGGGCCGCCTGGTCGCCACCAAACTGGGCGAGGCGCTGAACCAGCAATTCGTGGTCGATAACCGCGCCGGCGCCGGCGGCACGGTGGGCTCGGAATTCGTGGCGCAAGCGCCGGCCGACGGCTACACCCTGCTGTACGGCAGCACCAGCACGCTGGCGATGGCGCCCAGCCTTTACCGCAAGCTGGGTTACGACCCGCGCAAGTCGTTCGCACCGATCAGCCTGGTGTCCAGCGGCCCGCTGCTGGTGGCGGTCAACGCCGCGCTGCCGCCACAGACACTGGCGCAGCTGATCGCACTGGCGAAGGAGAAGCCCGACGCGCTCAATTACGGCTCGGCCGGCAATGCCACGCCGCCGCACCTGGCGGCCGAGTTGTTCAAGAGCCTGTCGGCAACGCAACTCACCCATGTGCCCTACAAGGGCGGCGCACCGGCCCTGCAGGCGATCGCGGCCGGCGAGGTGCAGGTGATCTTCGAAGGCATCGTCACGCTGTTGCCGCAGATCAAGGCCGGGCGCCTGCGCGCGCTGGCGATCACCGGTACCGCGCGCGACCCGTCCCTGCCTGATGTGCCGACAGTGGCCGAGGCCGGCCTGCCGGCGTTCCAGGTGAATTTCTGGAGTGGCCTGGTGGCGCCTGCCGGCACGCCTGCCGAGACCGTCAATCTGCTCAACGCCGCGTTGCGCAAGGTTCTGGCCGCACCGGATGCGCGCGAGACGTTGACCAAGTTCGGCCTCGCGCCGGCGGGCAATACGCCGGCCGAGTTCGCGCGTTTCATCGACACCGAGATCGTCCGCTGGGATCGTGCGGTGCAGGCTTCTGGCGCCAAGGTGGATTGAGCGCGCCCGTGAAGATGATCCTGATCGTCGGTGGCGGCATCGGCGGCTTGGCCGCCGCACTCGCGCTGCTCAAGCGCGGCTTCGATGTCGAGGTCTACGAGCAGGCCGCCGAACTCAAGGAAGTCGGTGCCGGCCTGCAGTTATCCGCCAATGGCTGCCGCGCGCTCTACGAGTTGGGTGTCGGCGAGGCCCTGCAGATTTTGTCCTGCGAGGCCACCGGCAAGGAAGTGCGCCTGTGGAGCACTGGCGACACCTGGAAGCTCATCGACCTGGGCGCGGAGTCGGTCGCGCGTTACGGCTATCCCTATTTCACGGTGTACCGCCCGGATCTGCTGACGGTACTGGCCACCGGCGTGCGCGCGCTCAAGCCGGATGCGCTTCATCTCGGCGCGCGCGCCGGTGGTTTCGAGCAGGATGCCGGCGGCGTGACCTTGCTGCTTGAAGAAGGTGTGGCGCGCGGCGATGCACTGATCGGCGC
>JAYVWK010000246.1:0-3821 GCA_043786185.1 Burkholderiales bacterium | reverse complement strand
AAGCATGCGCGCGAAGGCGAACTGGTGGTGGTGACCAATCGCGACACGCCCGAGGCTGTCCTGGTCGGGCTCGAGCAACTGGGCATGCCTGACGTCGGTCGCTTGCGCCTGGCGATCGCGGCATCGCTGTTTCGCGACGGCGTGGTCAGCTCGGGCGCGGCTGCGCGCATGGCCGGCAAGAGCCGGGCGGACATGCTGGACCTGCTTGCGCGACTCGGCATTCCCCTGACACCTGAGAGTGACAACATCGCCGACGATGTGGGGGCGATCGACGCATGGTTGTCGCGCGCAGGTCCGGCCAAATAGCCGCGCCGGCACCGGTGATTGTCGATACCGGGCCGTTGATCGCATTGGCCAGGGCTGGTCGCCTTGAGTTGTTGAAGAGCCTGTTCGGGCGGGTTTACATCACGCCCGACGTGCTGGGCGAATTGACTCTGCGAGGCGACACACCCGACGCGCGAGTCCTGCGGGCGGCCTTGCGTGAGGGCTGGCTGGCGAAGCTGAGATTGAAGACCGCCGCAGAAGCGCATCCGTTTCTCGATGCCGGTGAGGCATCCTGTATCGCCGCCGCGCGCCGGCGCGCCGGTGCGCTATTGATCATCGACGAACGCCTCGGGCGGCGCGAAGCGCAGCGCCTCGGTATCGCGCTCACCGGCACCGCTGGCGTATTGTGCGCGGCCAAGGCACGTGGCTTGATTGATGTGGTGGAGCCGATCTTAGAGCAAATGCGCTTCGCCGGCTATTTTCTCGGTACGAATGTCATCGCGGCCGCAAGGCGCGAAGCGGGCGAATAAGATTGGGGCCCGCCGCCCCACCTGACCGCAAAGGAAAACAGCCATGCCGACTTTCGAAAAAGGCGCCGTCCGCATCCACTATGAAGAAGCCGGCAGCGGCTTGCCCCTGTTGATCATCCCCGGCGGCGGTTTGAACTCGACCATCTCCTTCTTTGAAACACTCTCGCCGTTCAACGCGGTCGAGGCTTTCAAGGACGAGTATCGCGTCATCACCCTGGACCTGCGCAACGCACCCGCTGGCCAGTCCAGCGGCCCGCTCGACATCGACCGCCCCTGGGACACCCACACCGACGACCAATTGGGCCTGATGGATCACTTGGGCATCGACAAGTTCCTGGTGATGGGGTTCTGCATCGGCGGCCCGTTCATCTGGAACCTGTTGAAGCGTGCACCGGGGCGCATCGTCGCGGCAGTCATCGCGCAACCCAGCGGCTTTCGCCCGGAATTACCCGACCAGTTCTACGAAAACAACATCAAGGGCTGGGGCCCGGCAATTTGTGCGCGTCGGCCCGCTATCACCGTGCCGATGGTCGCGCAGTACCTGCACAACATGTATCGCGCCAATCCGGACTTCGTGTTCACGGTGACGCGTGATTTCGTGCGCGCCTGCCAGACCCCGGTGCTGGTGTTGCCCGACGACAGCCCGCCGCACCCCTATGCGGTGGCGATGGAGTCGGCGCTGCTTGCCCCCAAGGCGGAGGTGAGCATGTTTCCATGGAAGGAGCCTGAGGAACGGATTCCATTGGCGGCGCGCCAGATACGCTCGTTCCTGCGGGCACATCGAAGCTGAGTATGCGACAGGCCGCAAGCGCCGGTGCTTGGCACCGGATAGGCGGCAGGCACTCAGTGATTTTCAATCAACCGCAGTTGTCCCGCACTTACTTGATCAGACCCAGGCGCCTGGCATCATCCTGATACGCCGCCGTGCGATCCTTGATGAACGCGCCCATCTGTTCGTAGCCGATATCAACCAGTTCGAAGCCGGCCGCGGCCTTGCGGCGGCGCATGTCCGGATCGCGGTTGAGTTGAGCGAAGAGGTCCGATACCTGGCGCCGCACCGCTTCCGGCGTGCTCTTGGGCACCGCCACACCGCGATAGCCGCCATCGACCCAGTTGAAGCCCAGCTCCTTGAAGGTCGGCACTTCCGGATACTTCGCATCGCGCTTCTCGGTGGCCACCGCCAGCATGCGGGCTTTCTCGCGCTGCTGCATGCCCAAGGTGTTGTAGCTCATCGCGGCGCTCACGTGGCCGCCTAACAGCGAGCCGACCAGATCGCCGGTGCCCTTGAACGGCACGTAGGTCACCTTGATGCCGGCCATCGCCTCAAGGCGCTTGGTGGCTGCCTGATTGGCGCCGTTGCTGCCGGAGCCGGCGAAGCTCACTTTTTCCGGATTGCGCTTGGCATCATCGATCAGGTCCTTGAGTGTCTTGTAGGGGCTGCTTACGGGCACCACGATCGCATCCGGCGTGAAGTGGAAGAAGTAGACGCAGGTGATGTCTTCGGTCTTGTAGGGGGTGTCCGGTTCCAACGGTTGCAGTACCAAGTGCGGCATGTTGGCGCCCATTACCACATGGCCGTCGGGTGCCTCGCGGTTGAGCGTACTCCATGCCAGCCCGCCGCCGGCGCCGGCGCGATTGATCACGATCATCGTGTGCGGCGCAAATTTTCGCTGGAACAGCTCCTGCTGCCAGCGCGCCACGATGTCCGATTCGCCACCCGCGACAAAAGGGATGATGTAGTTGATGTTCTTCGACGGAAAGGCGGTTTGCGCGAAGGCGCGCGGCATGACGACGCCTGCCGGTGCCGCTGCCGCGGCGAGAAGTAGCTTGCGACGATTCATGGTGTCTCCGTGTTGGTTTTCCGGCGCCCAACGTGCAATTGTGCACCATGCCGGCCATGCGGGTTACCATGCCGTTGACCAGTAGAACAACAGAAACCATGACTGCGCGCTCCGCCCCCCTCTTTGCCTCCCCATCGCCTGCGCTGTCAGGCATCGCCGATGGCCTGTTGCTGTTCATCAAGCGTGAATGCGAAACCTGCGCGCTGATCATGCCGCTGATCGAAAGCCTTGGCATTGCGGCACTGTTCGTGCAGGACGATCCTGCGGCGTTCGCCGCGTTCGCACCGGTCGACGATACGGCGCTTGAATGGTCGTTTCGCAACAGGATCGAAACCGTGCCGACCTTGATCCGCATGGAAGGTGGCCGCGAGACCGCACGCGCCGTGGGCTGGGTGCACGAAGAATGGCGCGCACTGACTGGCAAGGCGACACTCGGCGCCGACCTGCCCGCACGCCAGCCTGGCTGCGGCTCGATGAGCTGGCAACCCGGTGTTCATGAAGAACTGGTCGCACGCTTCGGCGACCCCCGCCTGGAATCCCGCAAGCTGATGCTGGGCGCGTGGGACGACCCCATCGAGGCCTGTTTCGAGCGCGGCTGGAGCGACGGTCTGCCGCTGGTGCCGCCGACCGATGCGCGCATCCTGCGCATGCTGGCAGGCACCCGCCGGCCAGCCGCCGAGGTAGTCGGCCAGGTGCCGCCCAACCTGGCCCTCTGCACGGTCGAGAAAGTCGCGATCAACGCGGTGATGGCCGGCTGCAAGCCGGAATACATGGCGGTGCTGCTGGCCGCGCTCGAAGCCGCGCTCGATCCGCTCTTCACCATGCACGGTCTGCTTTGCACCACCTGCTTTTCCGGCCCGATCATCGTCGTCAACGGCCCGGTCGCCAAGCGGATCGGGATGAACTGGGGCATCAACGCGCTGGGCCAGGGCAACCGCGCCAACGCCACCATCGGTCGCGCGCTGCAACTGATAATCCGCAACATCGGCGGCGGCGTGCCGGGCGCGCTCGACCGCGCCACGCTGGGCGGCCCCGGCAAAACCAGTTTCTGCTTCGCCGAAGACGAGACCGATAGCGAATGGGAGCCACTGGCGTCCGCGCGCGCCGGCATTGCCAAGGGACGCAACGCCGTCACGCTGTTCCAGGGCGACGGTGTGCAGGGCTTTGTCGATCAGCGCTCGCGCAC
>JAYVWK010000245.1:0-3933 GCA_043786185.1 Burkholderiales bacterium | reverse complement strand
GCGTTCATGTCCGCATCGATCGCCATCTGCTTGCCCGGCATCGCATCCAGCGTGAAGCGGGCCGCGACTTCGGCGATACGCCCCGCACCCTTGGTGATCACCACGAAATTGATCACCACCAGAATCAGGAACACCACGATGCCGACGGCGAAATTGCCGCCCACCAGGAAATGGCCGAAAGCCTCGATCACCTTGCCCGCGGCATCCGGCCCGGTGTGGCCGTTGAGCAGCACCACCCGTGTCGAGGCGACGTTGAGCGACAGGCGCAACAGCGTGGTCAGAAGCAGCACGGTGGGAAAGGCGGCGAAGTCCATCGGCCGGTTGGCGTACACCGAGGCCAAAAGCACGATCAGCCCGAGCGCGATGTTGAAGGTGAACAGCAGGTCAAGCAGGAACGGCGGCAGCGGCAGGATCATCATGGCCAGAACCATGACGATGAACAAGGGCGCGGCCAGGCCGCGCAGTGGAATGGCGCGCCAGCCGCCGGCGGGAAGGACGAAAGCGCTCATTGCACTACCCTCCCGTCACTGCGTGACGTCCTCCCCGCGGGAGGCGCATGGTTCAATTCGGCGCTCCCTGCGGGTGGCCGGGCGGTAGCGCTCATGCGGCAACTCCTTGATTGGCCGGATCGAGTTCGGACGGCACCGGAATCGCACTGGGCGCCACCGGCATCGCTCCGCTACGCATCGCTTTCAACTGGAACACCCAGGCCAGCACTTGCGCCACCGCGTTGTACAGAGCGGCCGGGATTTCGGCTTCGAGTTCGGCATGCTTGTAGAGCGCACGCGCCAGCGGCGGCGCTTCGAGTATCGGCACACCATGCTCTTCGGCCAGCGCGCGAATGCGCGCCGCGACCTCGTCCGCACCCTTGGCCACCACCCTTGGAGCGCGCATGCTGGCACCCTGGTAGGACAGCGCTACCGCATAGTGCGTCGGGTTGGTGACCACCACATCGGCCTTGGGCACCGCCGCCATCATGCGGCGGCGCGCCGCCTCGCGCTGACGTGCCCGCAACTTGCCCTTGATCTGCGGGTCGCCTTCGGCTTCCTTCGATTCGCGCTTCTGCTCATCGGCCGACATGCGCAGGCCCTTGGCGTGCTGCCAGAGCTGCAGCGGTACATCCACCGCCGCGATGGCGATCAGCACCGCCGCCATCCACACGAAGTCACGCGTGATCAAGTGGCCTACAAAAGCGGCCGCCGCCTGTGGCGACTGCGCAAGCGGCATGATGAAAGCCTGCTGGTCGCGCCAGATGAGCCAGCCGACCACCCCGCCGATCAACAACACCTTGCCGATCGCTTTGCCCAGTTCGGCCAGGCTTTGCATGGAAACCAGTTTCGCCAGACCGGATATGGGGTTGAGACGGCTGAAATCCGGCATCAGGGGTTCGCTACTGAATAGCCACCCACCGATCGCCAGGGGTGCCAACAGGGCTGCGAAGAACAGCACAGCGAGAACCGGCAGGGCCGGCATGAAACCCTGCCATGCCAACTGACCCGCGCTCTCAAGCGCGATGGCCGGGTCGAACGCGCTGGCGCGCGTGAGCGTCAATGCGCCACGCAAATAGGCCAGCGACTGTTGTGCGATATGCGGCCCGACGGCCGCCAGCGTGGCGGCACCGGCCAGCAGCAAGGCGGCGGTGGTGAGCTCGCGGGAACGCGGCGTCTGGCCGCGTTCGCGTGCTTCATCGAGCCGCTTTTGCGACGCTGGTAGTTCGCGTTCGGTGTCTTGCTGTTCCGCCATGGGCGGCGCCTCGCGGTCGTCGGATAACGGCTCAATTATTCAAGCAGGCAAGGTCCGGCGATGCGCCAAAGAGGCTTGATAAAGCAGGCTTGTTCGACACCTGCGGCGCGCCCGCGCGGTTCTAGATTGGGGATGCTCCGTCAAGCCGAACCAGACCCGGTTTAGCGACTACGGCTGCGCCGCGCAGCGTGTGGCGGCGACCACGGCCTTTGGTTGGCCGATGCAAGGAGAAACAAATGGAACGCTTTGATCACGCCGGCTTTGCCGGCACAAGCGCGGACCACGACGTGCTCGCTGCGCAAGCCCGGTCCGCCGCAATCGACGATGCCGATATCAGCGCCGCCTTAGACCAAGCCTTCGAGGTCGAGGAAATCGATGTTGCGGAAATCGAGGACGATCTGCTGTCACTGATCGCAAAGCGGCCGAGCCGGCGCGCGCGCAACAACTACAGTCAGGCCCGCTAAGCTGCCTGCCGGCCGCAAGGCTTACGCCCGGCTTGCCCGTGCTTGCCCGCGCTTGCCCGCGCTTTCCCGCTCTTACCTATCTCAGGCGCTGATTGCCCAGGACATCACGCGCCCTACCCCTTGACCGCCAAGTCAATCGAGTAGAGCGCGAATCTTCACACTGGCTGCAGCCGAAAGCGCGCGATGATGCCCTGCATCGACTGCGCCAGGCCATCGAGCTGCGCCGATTGTGCCGCCATCGCCAGCACCGCGCCGCTGTTCTCTTCCGACATGCGGGCCACCCGCTCGACGTCGTGCGCCAATTGCGTGCTGGCACTGGTCTGCTCGGCTAAGGCCGCGCTGATTTCACCGACCGCTGTAGCTACCTGGCCGGCGCTCTCACGTACCTCACTCATGCGCTCGCCGGCGCTGCGGGCGCGCTCGACACCTGCACCCACCCGCCCGGACCAGCCTTCCATGTGGGCGACCGCCTGCGCGGTGCCGCTCTGAATCGCTTGCACCATGCCGCCGATCTCCTGGGTCGAGCTGCTGGTGCGCTCAGCCAGCTTGCGCACCTCATCGGCCACCACCGCGAAACCGCGCCCCTGCTCACCGGCCCGCGCGGCTTCGATCGCCGCATTCAAGGCCAGTAAATTGGTCTGGCCGGCGATCTCCGAGATCACCTGCACCACCTTGGAGATTTTCGTCGAGTGTCCTTCAAGCACGCGCATGATATCGGCCATGCCCTGCGCCGATGCGGCGATCGCATTCATCTCTTCGGCGGCGGCCTGCACTACCGCGTTGCCCTGATCCGATAGTTCGCCGGACAGCTTGGCCATCCGCAAGGCATCGCCCGAATGGGCGGCCACCTGTTCGATCGAGGTGGTCATCTCTTCGACCGCGGCGGCCATCGATCCGGAGGCGTCACTTTGCTGCTCGGTAGCACGCTTGATATTCGCGCTGGCGACCGTGAGCGCCGCTGCCGCGCCGGCAATTTGCGTACTGCCGTCGGTGACGCTCGCCAGCGTGCCTCGCAAGGCATCCTGCATGCGCGCCAGCGAAGCCATCAGGCTGTTCTGGTCACCGGGGCGCAGTGCCACGGCGACTGAAATATCGCCACCGGAAATCCGATCGGCAACCGCGACGGCCAGCGCTGGTTCACCACCCAGTGTGCGCAGCAGGCCACGGGTGATGCGCACACCCAGGCCCAAGCCTGCCAACGCCAGCAACGCGAGCATGCCGATCAAAAGGGTGAGGTCGCGCGATTCCTGCGCCACGCGCGCCGCGAGCATGCCCTTGAGCAGGTCGCTGGCGACGCCGATCAGCTTGAACTGCGCATCGATCGCCCGCGTGGTCAACGCCACATACTCGGTGGAGTCGAAGGTAAGCGCCTCGGATCGAATGATCTCGCGCTCAGCGGTATCGATGGCGGTGGCGGCCAGCGACTCGGCCTCGCCAAGCGCTTGCGCAAGCGCTACCCGCACCTGCGGATTGGCGTCGCCGGCTTTTTCCACCGCGGCCTTGGTCAGGCGCAAGCGCTCCCTGACACGTTCAACGATCGCCGCCAGCGCCACCCGATCTTCCGGCCGCGCCGCTTTGGCGGCCAGCAATCCGGTGCCTTTGGCACGTGTCTGGCCCAGTACCTCGGTCAAATACGGCAGGTGAACATAGGCCACGGTGATCAGGAAGTAGGTCGCCGAAGCCGAATCGAGAGACAAGTGATAGTGATCGAGCGTCAGATCGAGCA
>JAYVWK010000244.1:0-9256 GCA_043786185.1 Burkholderiales bacterium | reverse complement strand
CGGATAGTCATAGGTGCTGGTGAGAAAAGGTGCCGCGAACCACCAGCTGGCAACGCCGGTGGCAGCGGCGATCAGGAGGCCGGCACCGATCCAGCCGTGATAGTCGGTTGCCGTGCGGGCGGACGCGAAGACATGGCCATTGGCGACGAACTGCATGATCAGTGCGATCGCCAGCACCAGGCCGGCGATGAAGCCACCGCCCGGCAGATTGTGGCCGCGCAGGAACAGATAGATCGAGGTCATCACCGCCAGCGGCAGCAACAGGCGGCTGGCCAGTGCCAGCATCAGCGGATGGCCGGCGCCGGGGCCTGCGAGCGGCGTGCCGGCGGGGCGTGGCAGCCACTGCAGCAGCAGGGCATGGACGATCAGGGCTGCGATACCCATCACCGTGATCTCGCCGATGGTGTCGAAGCCGCGATAGTCGACGATGATGACGTTGACGGCATTGGCGCCGCCGCCCAGGATTTTGGTGGTCTCGAGGTAATAAGGCGAGATGGAGTCGAATTGCAATTCGAGAACCGCCCATGCCAGCGCCGCCACACCAAGGCCGGCGCTGCCCGCCACCAGCGCGTCGCGCCAGCGCCGCGCCGCACTGTCGGTGCTGCTCGGTGCCGATACCGCCGGCAGAAAGCGTAGCGCAAGCATCATCAGGATCAGCGTCGCGATTTCCACCAACACCTGGGTCAATGCGAGGTCGGGTGCCGAGAAATAAACGAAGGCCAGGCTTACGGTGAGCCCGACCGCGCCCAGCAGCAGGAGGGCGGTAAAGCGGCGTGCGTGCAGCACCACAGTTGCCAGCGTGGCAATGATGGCGATCGCCCAAACCAGCACAAAGGCGAAACTGACCGCGGGTTGGGCAATTACCGCGCGCGCCGCGCCTGCAAGCTGTGAGCCTTGGCCAAGCCAGGGCAGGATGCCGGCGGCGACTGCAAACAGCACCAGTAAAAGAAGGTAGCGTTGCAGGCTGCCTGATTGCAGCCCGTTGGTGGCGCGCAGTGCCAGCGCAACGCCCTTGGCCAGTGAGCCGCTGAACAGGTCGCGCCCGCCGCGCTTTGGCGTGGCCGGCGTGTGGTCGAGCCGATGCAGGTTGACTGCGCGTTGCAATCCGAAATACAGCGCCAGCCCGCCGATCAGTGCCAGCGCGCTCATCGCCAGCGGCAGATTCAGGCCGTGCCAGACCGCAAGGGTGTAGTCGGGCAAGCTGCCGGCAAAGCCGCCGTACAGCGCGCCCCTTGCACCGACGGCCAGTAGCGGTGCGATGGTCAACTGCGGCACCACCCCCACCACGATGCAGACCACCACCAGCACCGCGACCGGTACCAGCATGAAACGCGGCGGCTCATGCGGTGTTTTGGTCAGGCCGACTGGCTCGCCATTGAAAAACACGTCATGGATGAAACGCATGCTGTAGGCGACCGACAGCATGGCGGCCACACCGGCGCCGATTGGCAGCAGCAACTGCATCAGGAAATGCCCTTCCTTGGTCACTGTTTCGGCAAAGAACATTTCCTTGGACAAAAAGCCGTTCAGCAGCGGGACACCCGCCATCGCGCCGGCTGCGACCATCGCCAAAACGCCGGTGAGCGGCATGTATTTCCACAGACCGTTGAGCTTGCGCATATCGCGCGAGCCGGTTTCGTGGTCGACGATGCCGGCGGCCATGAAGAGCGAGGCCTTGAAGGTGGCGTGATTGAGAATGTGAAACACCGCCGCCACCACCGCCAGCGGTTCGTCCAGCCCCATGAGGAGGGTGATCAGACCCAGGTGGCTGATGGTGGAGTAGGCGAGCAGCCCCTTGAGGTCGTGCTTGAACAAGGCGACCCAGGCGCCCAGCAGCAGGGTGGCCAAGCCGGTCAGGGAAACAATCCAGAACCAGGGTTCGCTATTGCCCAGCGCCGGATACAGGCGCGCCAGCAGGAACACGCCGGCCTTGACCATGGTGGCCGAGTGCAGGTAGGCCGAGACCGGGGTGGGTGCGGCCATCGCGTGCGGCAACCAGAAATGGAACGGAAACTGTGCGCTCTTGGTGAAGCAGCCAAGCAGCACCAGCACCAGCGCCGGCACATACATCGGGTGGGCGCGAATCAGATCGCCCGATTTGAGGATCACATCCAGTTCAGTGCTGCCGGTGATATGGCCCAGCAACAGTGCGCCGGCCAACAGGCACAGCCCGCCCAGGCCGGTCACGGTAAGCGCCATGCGCGCACCCTCGCGTGCGTCCGCACGATGTGCCCAATAGCCGATCAACAGGAACGAAGTCAGGCCGGTCAGTTCCCAGAACACCACCAGGAGGATCAGGTCGCTGGCCAGCACCACACCCTGCATCGCGCCCATGAAGAGCAAAAGGAACATGAAAAAGCGCGCTGGCGGATCGCCTTGATGCAGGTAATAGGCGGCATACAAAACGATCAGCGCACCGATGACCGAGATCAGGAGCGCGAACATCCAGGCCAGCCCGTCGACGCGGAAACCGAAGGAAAGGCCCAGCGCCGGCACCCAGTCGACCGACCAGCGCAGGATTTCGCCTTCGAATACCGCCGGCGCAAGTGATGCCACCAATGCGCAAGTGGCCAAGGCGATCGCACCGGCCAGCCATGCCGCCAGGCGGCGCCGCTGATTGCTTATGAACGCGAGCAGCAAGGCGCCAAGGAAAGGCGCCGCTGCCAGCCAGGGCAGGTGCGCCGCTGCGTTCATCGCGGCGTCGATCGCGGCACCCAGCGCGAGGCGCTACGCAGCAGCAATTTGGCACCCGCGATCAATGCGGCAAGGCCGGCCAAGAACAGGAAGCGTCACATTGATCTCATGCGCAGGCCGTCGAATCGCTACTGGCGACCGCGGACTGCGTGATAGTTTGATTGCGCGAGGGGAAAAGCCGCGCCAATGCGGATTCTGCCCGATATCAGGCGGGGCCGGAATGTGTTTTTGAGCAGGGATAACACCAATTGAAGTAAACTCGTGTTTTTCCAATAACTCGCTGACAAGGCCTATTCACCTATGCAAGCTTCGCGCCGTGAAGACCTGCGCCTGATCACCGGTCAGGGTCGCTACGCCACCGATTGGAATCTGCCGCAGCAGTTGCATGCCGCCGTTTTGCGCTCGCCGCAGGCCGCCGCGCGCATTGTGCGGATCGATACAGCCCAGGCACTTGCCGCGCCGGGCGTCAAGGCGGTGTTGACGTACGCCGACGCCGAACGCGCCGGCTTCAAGTCGATCGTCGGCGGTGTGGCCTCGAAAGACAAGCATGGCCAGCCGATGAAAAAGCCGTTCTACCCAGTGCTGGCCGATGATCGCGTGGCCTATGTCGGCCAGGCCATCGCCTTTGTGGTGGCCGAATCGGCCGCCCAGGCGCAGGACGCCACCGAACTGATTGAAGTCCAGTACGAGGATTTGCCGGCGGTGGTGACCTTTGCCGATGCGGTGGCGCCTGGCGCGCCGCGCGTGCACGACGCTATCGAAGGCAATCTGGCCTACGTGCACGAGCACGGCGACGAAGCGGCGACGGCGGCCGCGTTCGCCCAGGCACGCCACGTGACCAAACTGACGGTCGACAGTCAGCGCCTGGTATGCAACCCGATGGAGCCGCGCGCCTGCCTTGCGGCCTATGAGGCCGCTACCGACCGCTACACCCTGCACGCGCCTTCGCAGGGCCTGATCGGTGCGCGCAGCCATATCGAACAGATCACCGGCCTGCCGGCCCAAAGCGTCGACCTGATCGTCGAAGATGTAGGCGGCAGTTTCGGCATTCGCGGTACGCCCTATCCCGAATATCTCATGTCGATGCTGGCGGCCAAGACCCTGGGCCGGCCGGTCAAATGGAGCGGCTCGCGCAGCGATACCTTCCTGTCCGACTATCACGGTCGCGCGCTCACGCTCACCGGTGAAGTGGCGCTGGACGCGGCCGGCAATTTTCTCGCCTTCCGCTGGAGCGATACCATAGACTTGGGCGCGTATGCCGGCCCCTTCGGCGCCTTCATCGGCACCCAGAACGTGTCGATCACGTCCCACGGCGTGTACCGGGTACCGGCAGTGTTTGTGCGCTCGCAACTGGCTTATACCAATACCACGCCGATTTCCGCCTATCGCGGCGCGGGCCGGCCCGACATCGCCTATGCGATCGAACGCTTGGTCGATCAGGCAGCAGCCGAGCACGGCTTCGATCCGGTCGAATTGCGCCAGCGCAATTTCATTTTGCCAACACAGATGCCCTACAAGACGTCGACCGGGCCGACCTACGACAGCGGCGATTTTCCGGCGGTGATGGCGCATGCCCTCAAATCCGCCGACTGGGCCGGTTTTGCGGCACGCCGGGCACAGAGTGCGGCGCGCGGCAAGCTGCGCGGCATCGGCTTCGCCTCCTATCTTGAAGCGGCGGCCGCCGGCGTATTCAACAAGGACCAGACACTGGCCCGCATCGGCAGCGATGGCAGCATCACCATCCATTGCATGGCCGGTGGTTCCGGCCAGGGCCATGAAACCACATTTGTCACCGTCTTTGCCGACGAGTTGGGGATCGCCCCGGACGCAGTTCACTATCGCGCCAGCGATCCAAAATTCGATCGGCTGGTGGGCAACGGCACCGGTGGGTCGCGTACCGCCGCGGGCCAGGGCAGTGCTTTCAAGCTGCTGGCACAAGCCCTGATTGCCCAGGCCACACCGCATGCGGCCAGCGCGCTGGGCGTGGCCGCAGTGGCCGCAGTGGCCGCAGTGGCCTATGCGGGCGGCGTGTTCAGCGCTGGCGGCAAGTCGATTGGCCTAGCCGAGCTGGCGCGCAAGTTGGCGCCCGCTGCCGATGGCAGTCATCCGCTTGATTGCGAGGCCGAGGGCTCGTCGGGCATGACCTTTCCGAATGGTTGCCATGTGGCGGAGATCGAGATCGATCCGGAAACCGGTGTCACCGACGTGTTGCGCTACACCGCGGTCGACGATCTGGGCACCGTGTTGCAGCCGATGCTGGTCGAAGGCCAGGTGCATGGTGGTGTGGTGCAGGGCTGGGGCCAGGTGTTCGGCGAGCATGCGGTCTACGATCGCGAGACGGGCCAGTTCCTGACCGCCAGTTTCATGGATTACGCGATGCCGCGCGCCGACTGGCTCAAGGGCACATTCACGCGCGAGTCGCATCCGGTGCCGACGGCTACCAACCTGATGGGCGCCAAGGGTGTGGGTGAGTCGGGTTGCTCCGGCTCCCTGCCGGCCCTGATGAATGCATTGATGAACGCGGTGCGTCCGGCCGGCGTGGCCGACCTGCAGATGCCGGTGACGCCGGTGGTGCTATGGCGTTTGCTGAAAGACGCCGCGCGCAAAGCGGCCTGATTGATTTTTGAAGGAGAGACGATGTACGCATTCGAATACCTGCGCGCGGGCACGTTGGCGGAAGCCGGCGCCATGCTTGCGAAAAACCCGGAAGCCAAGCTCTTGGCCGGCGGGCAAACTTTCATTCCGACGCTCAAGGCGCGCTTAGCCCAGCCTACGCACCTGATCGATCTGGGCGGCATCAAGGAACTGTCCGGCATCAGTGTCGGTGCCGACGCCATCACCATTGGCGCCTTGACGCGCCATGTCGACGTGGCGAATTCGGCGGCGGTGAAGAAGGCGATCCCGGCGCTGGCAGCACTGGCGCTCGTGATCGGCGACCAGCAGGTGCGCAATCGCGGCACCCTGGGCGGGTCGGTTGCCAACAACGACCCGGCTGCGGATTACCCGGCGGCGGTGCTGGCCCTGGGAGCGACGATTGTCACCACCAAGCGCGAAATTGCCGCCGACGATTTTTTCCATGGCATGTTCGCAACGGTGCTGGAAGAGGGCGAGATCATCAAGGCGATCCGCTTCCCGATCCCGCAGCGCGCGGCCTATTCCAAGTTTCACCATCCCGCATCGGGCTATGCGATGGCGGCGGCTTTCGTGGCCGACACCGCTGCTGGCGTGCGGGTGGCGATCACCGGCGCCGGCGCCTCCGGCGTGTTTCGCTGGAGCGAAGCCGAAGCGGCGCTTGCGAAAAGCTTCGCGGCGACTGCAATCGAAGGCCTGAAAGTTGACGACAGCGGCTGCATCGCCGATCTGCATGCCGGCGCTGATTACCGCGCCCATCTCGCGGCCGTGATGACCAAGCGCGCCGTCCTGAAAATCACCGGCTGAAAGCCCCAAGGATTCGAGTCCCGCCATGAACAAGATCAATTTCACCATCAACGGCAAGCAGGTTTCCACCCAGGCCGAAGGCCGCACCCTGTTAGTCGACCTGATTCGCGATGAACTGAAACTCACCGGCACCCATGTCGGCTGCGACACCAGTCAATGCGGCTGCTGCACCATCGAGCTTGACGGCAGCATGGTCAAGTCGTGCGCGATCCTGGCCGCGCAGGCCGATGGCGCCAACATCACCACCATCGAGGGCCTGGCCAAGGGCGACAAGCTGCATCCGGTGCAGCAGGCGTTCACCGAATGCCATGGCCTGCAGTGCGGCTTTTGCACCCCCGGCATGATCATGGCCGCGGTCGGCATTCTCAAGGACAACCCCAACCCGAGCGACGACGACATCGTCAAGGGCCTTGAGGGCAACCTGTGCCGCTGTACCGGCTATGTCAATATCGTCAAGTCGGTCAAGCGCGCCGCGGAGTTGATGCAGGCGTGATGCCGGAGCGGCCGCGCAACGCGGCCGCCGCAATGCGTGGGTGCCTGTGGCATGCACGAGCGTGCAGCCGGCAAACTGTTGAACTGCCGGTCATTGGCGCGCACGGCGAGCTCAGAATCGGGACATCAACTGCGTGAAGCCATAGAGCTTGTCGCTGATGCCGTTCATGCGCAGCGCATGCCAATAGGTGGCGACATTGATGCTGATGACCGGCTTGTTGAGCCAGCGTTCGGCTTCGTCGGCCAGCCGTGCCATCGGCAGGTTGGCGCCAAACTGGACGATCGCCTCGATATCCGGACCGTCGATCGCGCGCATGCCCTGGATCATGTCCTGGGCCGTGAGTATCGAATACGAGGCCGGGCTCTTGCCGCGCATGTGGTTGTAGCGCACGATTTCGTAGCCGGACGGCGCGAACACGCCCTGCATTCGCGATTCGATCGAAGGGTAGTAGGGCTCCATCACCGCGATCCGCCGCTTGACGCCATGGGCGCGCAGGGCGGCCACCACCGCATCGGTGGCGATGGCGACCGGAATGTCCCAGCCGGCCACGCGGCGGATCCTCGCCTTGAGCTCCTCGCCCCAGGCCGGTGTTCCGCCCCACACCGACAATGCGGAGATGCCCAGGATGAAGGCATTCGGCTTGGCGTCCATCACGCGTTCGACCGCGCCTTCCAGTGCGGCATCGATCAGCTCGATGGAGCGGTCGAAATCGTCATTGTTGGCGATCGGCAGATCCGGAATCACCATGCGCCCCAGGTGATTGGTCACACCCGGCGGTCGCATGTCGTCGTATTCCGGTTGCACCACGGTATTAGTCGATGGCGTGGTCACGCCGAATGCCAGGCGCCAGGCAAGGTAGTCGCGCATTTTGTGTTCTCCCGCGGCTTGTGGTTCGAGTCGGCTTTCAGCGCAGAGCTTCGAGTTCGGCGCAGGCCGCAGCCGCGGCGGTGCTGGCTTCGCCCAGCGCGTCGGTCAGGCGCCCGCGGTAGGCATCGCGCAGTGCGCCGATGGCATAAAGCCCCGCTGTTTTGCTGCGCATATTCGCGTCGGTCAGCACCGCGCCTGCGGGACTGCGCAGTACCAGGTCACCCAGCCATGCGCTGTTGGGTGCTACGCCGATGTACGGAAACACCGCGTCGCAGGCGAGGGTGTCGGTAGCACCGCTTTCGACATCGCGCAGTTCGATGCCGGTGAGATGCCCGTCGCCCTTGATTGCCGTCACCTCGCTCGACCAGCGCAGCTGCACGGTATCGTCACCGGCCACACGCTCCATCAGAACGCGGCGCGCGCGCACCTGTTGGCCACGCATGATCATGGTGACCCGCGCGCCCTTGTGCGCCAGGTGGATGGCTTCCTGAAACGCGGCATCGCCGCACCCCACCACCGCCACCTGGCGGCCACGAAAGAGGCCGGCGTTGCACCACGCGCATTGCAGAACGCCGCGCTCGCGAAAGCGCTCCGCCCCGGGTACGTCCAGAGGCTTCAGGCGTGCACCGGTCGCGGCGATGACCTTGGCCGCACGCCAGTCGCGCGCCGCTGCGTGCAGCGCGAAACCCGTGCCGCTGATCGATACACGTTCCACTGCATGGAATTCAAAGCAGGCGCCCAGCGCCTTGGCTTCGGCCTGCAGGTGTTCGGCCAGGGCGAGTCCCGAGGTCGGGGTGGTCGCCGGAAAGCCTTCAAGCACGCCGATGTTGGCTACCAGGCCACCGAGCAGGTCGGCGCCTGCGAACACGATCACGCGCGCGCCATTCTGCGCTGCGTGCCAGGCCGCGGTGAGCGCCGCGATGCCGCCACCTGCCACCGCCAGTTCGAAATCGGCCGGATTCATGCGATCCCCAGTCTTGTTTGTTCGGCAGCACGTCTTTCGGCGAGCAGTTCTTCCCACAGGTCGGGCAAGCGGACTTTACGGCTGATGCGCGCCGGCGGAAAGCCCCAGGAAGGACAATAGACATGCTGGGGGATGGGAATGTTGCCGCCGGCTACCACCAGCAGCAGATCCTCCGCGCGCGCGACCGCCGGCACGGCGCCGTGTGCCGCGGCGTCGCGCACGGCTTGTGGCCAGCGCTCGATGTCGCCGATGGTTTGAAACAGCCAGGAACTGCGCCATTCATCGGCCGGCCGGCGGCCATGCTCGAATAGCCACTTACGCACGGCCTCTTTGCTCATGCCCTGCGCGGCCAGCGAGTGGGCCAGTGCGGGCGACAGGATCACCGTGGAGCGGCCGCTCCACAGGGTCGAGAATGCGGACGCCGCCGTGCCCATCACACTGGCGATCTCGGCCAAGCCACCGGTCACGTTGATGACGCTTTCGGCGCGCATCAGGGTGACCACGCTCTCATGGGGCGCGAAACCTGCCTCTACATGCAGCGGCTGCCACGGGCTTTCAGCCTCGTTCTCCGCCAGGCACAGGGTGTAGCGGCCCGGTTGTCCCAGCCCGGCGAATGACACCGTTCCGGGCCAGCCGCCACCGAGGTTGTTCATCACCATGCGCAGGGCGCGGCCGATGGTGGCATTGGCGCGCCAGCCCGGGCCGAGTGCGCCGAATCCCGCGTTCACCGACAGCGCGCGCGCCACCGGCCCGCTGATCACCACCAGCGGCGCCACGTTTTCGTCGGTCGTCTGCACGCC
>JAYVWK010000243.1:0-5726 GCA_043786185.1 Burkholderiales bacterium | reverse complement strand
TGCCCTTCATGTCGAGCGGAAACCATTCGAGAGCGGGCACCACCCACAGCGCCACCCGCGTGCCGCCAGGCCATGTTACTGGCGGCCGGTTATGCAGTTGCGACCAGGCGTAGCGCTCGTGGTCCATGCCGTAGCGGCGCTTGTCGTACTTCAGGTAGTCGGCCGGCATGCTCATACGGGGGCCTCCGCAACAGCGTGCGACGCCTTCGCAAAGGCGTCGTAGTTGTGGTCAAAAAAATGCTGCGCGATCTCGCGCCCGGTGGCCAGCCACACCTTGTCGTGGCCGCAGATGTAATCCAGTGCCTCTTCAAACGCCTTGATGCGATACGGCTGGCCCACCAGGTAAGGGTGCAGCGGAATGCACATGACCGTGCCCGACTCGGCGCCTTCGGCATACAGGCGGTCGAACTGGCGCTTGAGGATTTCGGCATAGCGCCTGGGGCTCACCAGGTTGACGTTGTAGACCAGAACGTCATTCATTTCCAGCGAGTAGGGCACCGACACCAGACGGCCTTTTTTCACCTTGACCGGGCCGGGCTGGTCGTCGTGAAACAGGTCGCACACATAGGTGAGGCCCATCTCGGCCACCAGGTCCAACGTGTTGTCGGTGTAGGTCAGCGCCGGCGCCAGCCAGCCGTCGAGCTTCTGGCCGGTGTGCTTTTTGATGGTATCGATCGAATCCTGGATCAGCGTGCGTTCCTGTGCTTCATCCATGTTGAACACGTAGCGCGTGTTGTAGGTGCCGTGCGAATAAAACTCCCAGCCGCGCTCGGCGCAGGCCTTGATGATTTCCGGATGGTGCTCGCACATGGCCACATTGAGCGAAACGCTGCCGCGAATGCCGCAGCGGTCCATGGCCTGCATCATGCGCTCGAAGCCGACGCGGTTGCCGTAGTCGCGATAGGCGTAATTGAGCACGTCAGGCTGCGGCCGCGCCCAGGCGGTGCGTGAGGGGTTCTTCGGCGGGTCAAGCTCGTAGAACTCGATGTTCGGCGCCACCCAGAAAGCCACGCGCGCGCCGTTGGGCCAGGTGATCTTCGGGCGGGTGCCGTCGTTCGGCAGGTAGTCGTATAAACCGGGGTCGCGGGCCATGCTCGTCTCCTCTAGCCCTGATTGGCCGGCATCGTGCTCAGGTAGCTAAGCGCCTCGGCTACCGGAATCACGTCGCAGTACTTGAGCGCCATGTCGTACAGGTTGGCGAAATGCGGGCTCTCGTGCTTGTCGGCCGTGGTTTCCTCCGGCACGATGGTGCGGTAGCTGCGCTGCAGGCTGTCAACCGCGGTGGCGCGCACGCAGCCAGAGGTCGAGCCGCCGGTGACGATCACGGTATCGATCTTGTGAAAGTTGAAGATCGAGCCGAGATTGGTCTCGAAAAACGCCGAGGCCATGCGCTTGTTGATGATGATGTCGCGCTTCTTGTCGATCACCAGGCGGTCGTCGAATTCGCTGCGGCGCGAGCCGACCTTGATGTTCTGCAGCGAATCGGGGGTATCGGTGCGGGTACCCCAAACACCGCAATCCTCGCCCGAATCCATGTAGGCGACATAGGTCCAGATCACCGGGAAGTTCTTCGCGCGCATGGCCGCGGCAAGTTGGTTCACATAGTCCAGTTGTTTCGGGTCGGTCTCGTAGGCGGTGATGAATTCACCGACATTGGTGTAGGCCTTTTGAATGTCGACATTGATCAATGCCGGACGTGTGCCGAAGCCGAAGCGCTTGCGGGTCGGGTTCTTTTTCACCGCTTCGAACAGCTGTCTTGCGGTCTTGTCGGATGTTTCCATGGTGGCCTCGTGGTGTTGATGGCGGATTGGTTGCGCGGCGGGAAAGTGCGAGTTTAATTCGTTGGCCTGGGTGATAGTTGCGGATCGAAGTTCAGCGCCAGGTGGGTTTCATATTGGGTCGGTTTGCCATCGCGCATCGCCGGGGCGAAACGGAACTGCGGCATCGCCTCATTGATCGCCGCATCGAAAATCAGCGGCGGGTCGGATGCGATGATGCGGTGGCGCACCGGTACGCCGTCAACGCCCACCAGCACCGCCACCAGCAGGCTGCCGGCACGGCCGCGCTGGCGCGCTTCACGCGGATACTCGAAGGCCGGCTGCTCGCGCACCGGCGCGCCGGCGACAAACGGCACGCCGGGAAACACCGATTGCGGCGCCGCGCCTTGCGCCAGCGCATTGCAGGCCAGCAGCGCCAGCAGGCTCGCCAGAACGCGACGCCCCCCGTGTTGGAAAGCCTCAATCAAGCTTCGCCCCGCTGGCCTTGACCACCGCCGCCCACTTGCTGATTTCGCGCTGCACATGCGCGGCGAATTCCGCAGGGGTCGAGCCGACCGGCTCGGCGCCCAAGCTGCCCAGACGCTCGCGCACGTCCGGCAGATTCAGGATGCGCTGCACCTCGAGCGCCAGCTTGTCGACCACCGGTTTGGGCGTGGCGCGCGGCGCGAACAGGCCGGACCAGGCATCGGCATAAAAGCCGGGATAGCCGGATTCGGCGATCGTCGGCAAGTCAGACGCGGCGGCCGAACGTCTCTGGCTGGTCACTGCCAGCGCGCGCAGGCGACCGGCCTTGACATGCGGCAGGGCCGAAGGCAGGCCGTCCATCATCACCTGCACCTGGCCACCGATCAGGTCGGCCACCGCCGGCGCGCTGCCGCGATACGGAATGTGCACCATGAAAACCCCCGCCTCGCGTTTGAGCATTTCCATGCCCAGGTGCGCGGCGGTGCCGTTGCCGACCGAGGCGTAGTCGAATTTGCCGGGTGAGGCCTTGGCCAGTGTGATGAATTCCTTGAGCGTCTTCGCAGCAACCGAGGGATTCACCACCACCACATTGGGCACCACCGCCACTTGCGAGATCGGCTCGAAATCCTTGACCGGGTCATACGGCATTTTCGAATACAGCGAAATGTTGATCGCATGCGAACCGGTCACGCCTATCACCAGGGTGTAGCCGTCGGGCGCCGACTTGGCCACCACGTCCGAGCCCACATTGCCGCCGGCGCCAGCGCGGTTTTCCACCACCACCGGTTGTTTCCAATTGAGGCCCATCTTGTCGGCAATCGCCCGCGCGGCGATGTCGGTGGCGCCGCCGGCCGGGAAGGGCACGATGATGCGGATTTGTTTGGACGGGTAGGTGTCGCCCTGTGCGCAGGCAATGGTTGTACACAACAGCAGGCCTGCCAAACTCAATCTGCGCAACATGTTTGTTCCTTTGGTCAAAACAGCAAATCCCACAGCACCCGCATATTCACATCCACCTCTGACGCCAATACCGCATTGGCGAACACGAAGGCTTTTTCGTTCGGCACGCTGGCCTCGGCATAGCGCATGAACTTGGCCGCGACCTCTTCGGCCGACAAAGGCATTGAGGGATCACCCGGAATCGCCCGTACATCGCGCTCGACATCGCGATAGCCGGCCGACACCAGCAGCGAACCGCCACGTCGATTGCTGGTCTCAAAAGCCGGGTCAATCTCGATCTCCACCAGCGCCTCCAGGCGCCGCACTTCAGGGTCGGTGAAACGCCCGCCGCGATAGGCGCCGGCATCGAGCACGCCGAAGCGCAGCATCGAGGCTATGCCGAACGCGAGCGAGAATTGCGCCTGGATCGGCGTGGCCGGCGCGCGGTTGCCGCAATAGATGGTGGCTTCGCGATAGGTCGACAGCACGATGCGTGTGATGGCGCCAGTCTGCCCCTTGAGCTCTTCGCGCACACTCCTGGCCATTTCGGCGCCGTAGTGCACATGGCGCACGGCGGCATGCGGCTTGATGTAGGCGTCGAGAATCAGGTCTTCATGCGGCCCCGGCGGCAGCTCCGGCGTGGCCGCTGCAAAGGCATCGGCATAGACCTGCATGGCCGTCTCCGGTGCGTCGATGCCGGCAAGCGCCGCTTGTGCCGCCAGCAGGCCCAACTGGGCGCTGTGCGCCAGGTAAGTGTTGCGCGCGGTGTTGCCGGTGGCGACCGGCAAATAAAGGCTGGTGGCCAACTGGCACGCCGCGATATCGATCGCGCGTGCGATGCCGCCTGCGTCCTGCCCCATCAGCCGTGCCACGCCCGCGGCGACACCCAGGCTGGGCCAATTGCCATCCACATGCATGCCGGGGCGGATGCGCAGCCAGCCACCGGCGCGCGCGCCGACTTCATAGCCCAGGGCCAACGCATCGGTGAGAGCATCCAGTCCGCGCTCGCCGGCGACCGCCAGCGGCAGCAGCGCGGCCACCGTCGCCACGCCGGGTCGGCCATGGGCATGGGCGTGGCCTTCGCAGGCTTCGTCCCAGGTGGCGGCCATGGCGCCGACCTGCGCGGCGGCAGTTAGTGAGAGCCGGCGCCCGCCGGGAAAGGTGAATGGGCCGGATTCGACCGCCGAGGCGTTCTGCTCAAAGGCGCGCACCTCGGGCGCTGTGCGCGCGGCCAGCATGCAGCCGATGGTATCGAGCAGGATCAGGCGCGCGGCATTGGCAGCGGCAACGCCTGCCGGGCGCGTGGCGCGCATTGTGGCTGCCGCCTTGAGCGCGGAAGCGTGCGCTTGCCAGGCGGCGGGTTCGCTGTGGGCCAAACTCATGGGGCAGGTGCTCTCACGTGCCCTTGACGCCGGCGGCCTTGATCACCGGGCCCCATCTACGAATCTCGCTTTGAATGAAGGCGGTGTATTCAGCGCCCGCCATGAAGCGTGGCGTCAGGCCCAGCTCCGCGAGCTTGCCCTGAAACTCGGGCTGCGCGATCACCTTGACGAGTTCGGGCTGCAGGCGGTCCAGAATGTCCTTCGGCACCTGTGCCTGGGTCGAAATGCCGAACCAGGCCTCGCCGCCGGTGCCGGGCACCACTTCATCCATGGTCGGCACATCCGGGTAGGCCTTGAGGCGCTCGCTGCTGGCCGCCGCCAGCGCGCGCGCCCGCCCGCCGCGAATGTAGCCGCCGGCCGCCACCGGGCCGTCAAGCACGGCGTCGAGCTGGCCGGCGATCATGTCGGCGGTGGCGGGGCCGGTGCCTTTGTAAGGGATGTGCACCATGTCGATGCCGGCGCGCTGCTTGAGCAACTCGCCACTGAGAAAGCCGGCCGAGCCGACGCCCGCCGACGAGTAGTTGAGCACGCCCGGCTTGGCGCGCGCCATCGCGATGAATTCACGAAAGCTCTTGGCCGGGTGGTCGGCGCGAACGATCAACAGGTTGGGCAACATGCCCAGCAACACCAGGTGCGCGAAATCCTCCATCGGCTTGTAGGTGACAGTGTTGATCTGCGGCCCGAGCGAGATCGAGGCGTTGTTGGACATGAATAGCGTATAGCCGTCCGGCGCGGCTTTCGCGGCCGCGTCCGCTCCCACGGTGCCGCCGGCGCCCGGGCGGTTTTCGACCACAAACGAAAACCGAGTGCCGTCCTGCAGGCGCTGCGCCAGAAAGCGCGCCAGGATGTCGGTCGAGCCGCCTGGTGCGAAGGGCACGATGATGCGGATCGGGCGATTCGGCCAGGCTTGCGCCATGACCGGTGCGCAAGTGCCGGCCGCCGCCGCCGCTGCGGCTACAAGAAAAGTGCGACGCTGGTTCATGCGGGAATCCTTTTGTGGTTTCAATGGTGTCGTGGTTTCGCCGCGGCAATCAAAGCATTACCATGGCGCGATTGAGGAGATTGAATCGATGACCCGTAGTGTACTGATTGCCGGCGCCGGACCGGTGGGACTGACCGCGGCGCTGGTGCTGGCTGACGCCGGTGTGGCGGTGCAAGTGTT
>JAYVWK010000242.1:0-5384 GCA_043786185.1 Burkholderiales bacterium | reverse complement strand
CATCGCCCCACGCGAACTCCGCAGCCTCCAACCCGCCGCGCGCGGCAAACTCGAACTCGGCCTCGGTCGGCAATTCCTTGCCGGCCCAGGCGGCATAGGACTGCGCATCCTCCCATGCCACATGCACGACCGGATGGTCGGCAATTGCGTCGATCATCGAGCCCGGTCCGCGCGGATGGCACCAACTTGCGCCGGGAACAAAGCGCCACCAGAGGCGCCAGTGGTCCAGCGGCACCGGCCCCGCGGGCGCGGTGAACACCAGTGAACCCGGCTCGACCGGTTCTGCGTCGCCTGCGCGCTCGGCTGAAGCGCGCTGCGCCAGGGTGACGTAGCCGGTGGCCGCCATGAATGCCCCAAACTGCGCATTGGTGACCGGCCAGCGATCGATCCAGAAGCCGTCGACGGCGACCATCCGTGCCCAGCTTTCCTCCGGGTAATGGCGATCCGACCCGATGCGGAACGTAGCGCCCGCTATCCAGGCCATGCCATACGCCTGCGGGTCCGCCACCGCTGCGCGGGCGGCCTGACCCGCACAGGAGGGACCGGTCGCCATGTCGCGCGCGCTCACTGGCCCAGTTCGACGTCGAGGCGCTCCAGCGTGCCGCTGAACGGGAACGGCGCTGCGTAATCGGCCACCGGGGAATTGAGGTCCATGCCGACATCGAAGGTCTCGCGCGCGAAGATGCGCGGAACCGTGCGCTCCAGGCGTCCTTCACCAGCTGGCGCGCCGTCGATGGCCAGGCGGACCGTGCCGCCTTTGCCCTGACCGCCGCCGTCATAGGCGAATTCCAGCGCAACCTGCACGCGCCCGGTCGGCAGCGAGACGGTGGACGATATGCAGGTCTGGGCCAGCCCCAGCAGGTTGTACCAATAGTGCAAGCGGCCGCCGCGCACGAACAGGCTGTAACCGCCGACCCGCCCGCCCATCGCCACCAGAACACCCTCCGCACCGGACGCCGGGATCGTCAAGGTCGCGGTGATGCGAAACGAGCGATTCTTGGTGTTGGGTGCGGCCGCCTCGAAGATTCCAACCGCGCCGGCATAGAAGGTGTAGCGGTCGCGCGGTGGTGTGCCGCCGAGCTTTTGTGCATCGAGCATGCGCTCGTTGGTCGCGGTGTCGAGCGGCAGGACCTGGTTGCGCCCGGCCTCGATCCAGAACAGGTCCTTGAGCTCCTGGAGCTTCTGCGGATGCTCGCGCGCGAGGTCGCGGGCCTGGGAGAAGTCGCGCTCGAGATGGTAGAGCTCCCACTTCGAGCGCGCGAGGTCGAGCTCCGGAGTCGGCTCCCATGGCAGCGCCTCGATGACGCCGGCCCACCAGCCCTGATCATAGATGCCGCGGTTGCCCAGGGTCTCGAAGTATTGCCTGGTATGCCGCTCCGGCGCCTGCGGGGCGTCGAAGGTGTAGAGCATCGAAACGCCGTCAAGGCCGCGTTGCTCGAAGCCATTGACCACCACGGGCATCGCGACACCGGCCGCCTCCATGATGGTCGGCGTGATGTCGACGCAATGATGGAACTGTTCGCGGACGCCCCCAGGCGTGCGCACACGCTTCGGCCAGCTTGCCACCAGCGGATTGCGCACGCCGCCGAGATGGCCGGCCGCCTTTTTGATCCACTGGAACGGCGTATCCATCGCCCATGCCCAGCCAGCGGGAAAGTTGTTGTACAGCTTGGCTTCGCCGAGTGCATCGATGTTTTCGAGCATCGTCTCGAGCGTCTCGGGATAGCCATTGAAATACGACATGCCGTTGACGATGCCCTGCATGCCGCCTTCGCCGCTGGCGCCATTGTCGCCGACCGAGTACAGGATCAGGGTGTTGTCGAACTCGCCGGTCTCACGCAGCGAATCGATGAGACGGCCGATCTCGAAGTCGGTGTGGGCGGTGAATCCCGCGAAGACCTCCATCATGCGTGCGAAGAGGCGCTTCTCGTCACGCGACAGGCCGTCCCAGGCCTGCAGTTCGGGCGGACGCGGCGTGAGTTCGGCGTGGCCGGGCAACAAGCCGAGACGCTTCTGCCTGGCAAACGCCTCCTCGCGATAGACGTCCCAGCCTGCATCGAACTTGCCGCGGAAGGGCTCTATGAAGCTGCGTGGGGCGTGATGCGGCGCGTGGGTCGCACCAGTGGCCAGCCACAGCAGGAAGGGCTTGTCGGGCGCCATCGAACGCCCGGTGCGGACCCACGCGGTGGCGCGGTCGACCAACTCGGTGGTGAGGTGATAGTCCTGGCGCGGCGTCATGCGCACCACCGGCCGGGTGTTCTCGTAGAGCGTTGGCTCCCACTGGCTGGTGGCGCCACCCAGGAAACCGTAGAAGTACTCGAAGCCCTGCCCGGTCGGCCAGCGGTCGAATGGTCCGGTCGGGCCGCTCTCCCAGTTGGGCGTGTTGTGCCACTTGCCGAAGGCCGCCGTCGCATAGCCATTGAGGCGCAGGATTTCCGCGACACATGCCACCGACTTGGGCCACATTCCGTTGTAGCCGGGAAACCCGTTGGCGTACTCGGTGACAGTGCCGTTACCCGACACATGATGATTGCGCCCGGTGAGCATGGCTGCACGTGTGGGCGAACACACCGCAGTGGTGTGATAACGCGTGTAGCGCAAGCCCTCGGCTGCCAAGCGGTCGAGGGCCGGCGTCGGCGTGGCCCCGCCGAAGGTGCCGAACTGCGCGAATCCGACATCATCGAGCAGAATCACGATCACGTTCGGCGCGCCTGCCGGCGCGCGCACCATGCGCGGCGGATCGGCACGCGAGTCGCGCGCGGTCGGTGCGATCTCGCCGGCGAATGCCGGCGTGCGATGCGGCAGCTCGCCGCCGGCGGGGGTGCCCGGGTGCGCCTGGTTTGCGGTAGTCATGGGCGCAATTCCTCGTGTTGTCAATCGACCTTCAGACCCGATTTCCTGACCACGGCATCGAAGGCCTGGAAGTCCTCCTGCATGAAGCGCGCAAGCGCCGCACCGGACAGGTTGAAGGCTTCCAGGCCGAGGGTACCGAAAAGGTCGCGCAACTGCGGATGCTCGAGTGCTCGGGAGGTTTCCTGGGCAAGGCGGGCGAGGACGGCATCCGGAGTGCCTGCCGGCGCCGCCAGGCCGATCCATTGGACCGACCCCAGCCCTGGATGAGACTCGGCAACGCTCGGCACCGCCGGCAACAGCGCGGAGCGCTTCGGTGAGGTCACGGCGAGCGCCTTGAGCTTGCCCGCCTTGATATGCTGGATCACCGGCGGCAGTCCGATCACGCCCAGACGCACCTGGCCGCCGAGAAGGTCCTGGGTGAGCGCGCCGCCGCCCTTGTAGGGCACCGAGACCATGTCGAGATTGAGCGCGCCTTTGAACATGGCGCCGAACAGGTCCTGCGCGGTACCAACGCCCGGGGTGCCGTAACTGAGCGTGCCTGGCCGCGCGCGCGCCAGCGCCACCAGTTCCTGAAGGTTTCCGGCCTCCAACGAGGGATGGGCGATGAGCACGTGCGGGCCCAGGCTCACTGCTGCGACACCGACTAAGTCCTTGAGTGGATCGAAGTTCAGGTTGCGGTAGAGTGCCTTGGCAAGCGTGACGTGATCGCCGGACTGCAGCAGCGTGTGGCCGTCGGGCTTGCTGCGCGCGACGAATTCACCGCCGATGGTGCCGCCGGCACCGGTGCGGTTCTCGACGATGAAGGTCTGCTTCATCTGTTCGGAGAGTCGGCTGGCGAGCGCTCGCGTGACCATGTCGCCGCCGCCGCCGGCCGCGAACGGCACCACGATGCGCACCGGCTGGGTCGGGTAGCCCTGCGCCATCGCCGGCAGGGCTTGTCCTGCAGCCGCCGCGACAAAACAGAAGAGAAAGTGTCGAAGCATGGTCATGGTGATTCTCCTCATTGGTTCGGGTCGAGAACGAACCGGCGCTTTCCTCACTTCGCCGATTCGTCGCCCTTGAGCGCATGATAGGCGCGAATCACCTGGCTGTCGTCCTGCTTACCGTATCCATGTCCGGCAACAGACAGGAACATCTGGTGCGCCAGCGCGGCCAGCGGCAGGGCCGCTTGCGCCTCCCGGCCCACTTCGAGGACGCTGCCGAGATCCTTGACGAAGATGTCGACAGCGCTGGTGACGCGCGGCGTATCCTCCAGCATGCGCGGCCCGCGATCGTTGAGCATCCAGTTCGCCGCCGCCGAGCCGCCGACGATGTCGAGTACCGCCGCGAGATCGACGCCGACCTTGGCGGCCAGCGACAAGGCTTCGCCGGCGACTGCGCCGCGCCGCCGCCGCGGCGCGCAGCGCTGCATTGGGTGCCCACACGCGATCGTAGCGATGGCGATGCGCGCGCGGCAGCGGCAGCGGCAGGCCCGTCGTCAGTGTGCCGTCGTGAGCAGCGCCAGCGCCGACTCGATCGCCTGGTCGGCAATCTGATCGAGCTCGTCGGCCGTGCGATTCTGGATCGGATGCGGCACATACACGATCGCCGGTTCGAAACCGAGCGCCTGTGACTGTGCCGCCACCGCGTCGGTGAAGCCGGTGGTGACCACCGACACGCCGGGAATCCCGCGCGAATCGAGGTTCATGAGGTCGTGCAGACTGCACGACGTGCAAGACCCTCAGTCGGAGAGCGCGATCAACACCACGTCGGCTTCCTCCGCGATGTTCTGCAGGTTCTCCGGCGTGGCGATCTTGGCGTTGGTCGGCTTGCCGCAACGAATGGTGCGGATGTGCCGCTCGTGCAGGCGAAACTCGACGCGGTCGAGAAACTCCTTGGTGCGCGTCTTGCCGATGTCGAACAGGCCGACCGTGAGACCGTCGAGCGAGGGCGGCGGCGCCAGACGCGCACGCTTCAAGGGTGAGGTTTCGGGCGTGGGGTCACGCATCCATTGCATGCTGCTCATGGCTTGATCTCCTTGGTGACGGGTTGCAGTTCGAGATGATTGCGGCCGGCGATCCAGCCCGGCAGGATAGCGGAAAACAGGCCCGCCGGACCGCCTGCGCGCACCACCAGCAGGCCGCCCTCGTTGAATTTCGGCACCGGCTGATTGGCCATCGAAGCCGGCATGCCTTCGCCAACGCCTTGGGCGCCGGCGACCAGGTCAACGCCTGGGCGCACGGTGGCCGCATACAAGGCCTCTTCGATGCGTTTGCGGCCCCACCCGCCCTCGGCAAAGATCGCATAGTGCTCGGGCGACAACACCAGAATGCAGCGCTGCGACAGCGCGATCTTCGGGTGGCCGATCGCATTCAAACCCATCGCCAGCGAGCGCGCCAGGTCGTCCGGTGCGCGCGACTTCTGGTCGACGAAGCCTTGCACGCCCTCGCCCTGAAACAGGGTCACGGTCGATGTGCCGGGCGCGAAGCCGCGCGACACCGACAGCGGCTCCCAGCCGGCGTCCGATTCATCCTCGGCGAAGCAGAAGGTGT
>JAYVWK010000241.1:0-3790 GCA_043786185.1 Burkholderiales bacterium | reverse complement strand
GTCGGTCAGCTCGGAGGGCAGATTGTCCGGCGGGATCAGGCCGCCTTTTTGCGCCAGCAGGCTTTGCTCGTGCGCGCTCATCGCTGTCATCGGGTCGCTTGCCGCCAGCAGGGCTGCGCCCTGCGTGGTCGAGCGGGCCGAAATGAAGCCGACCGGTATCCACACCATGCGCAGCTGGTTGGTGAGTGGCATGGCGGCCTCCCACAAGTGCCCGCAATGCGGGCATTGCGGATCAAAAAACACGTAGATCTGGCGTGTCGCCATCAGGCTGCCGACGGTGAAGCCGGCGCCCTTGGCGGCCGCGTCATAGGCATTGGCGATCGGTGCGGCAGCAGGCGCCGGCGCGGCCGGCGCCTGGGTGGCGCCTCCCGGGGATCCGCTTTCCTTGCATGCCGCAAGCGCCAAAGCGGCTGCCAGCGGCCAGGCCCATCGAATGTATTTGAAAAACACGTTCTTGTTCTCCGGATGAAAACCCGCGTCAAGCGGGAAAATTGCGTACAGGAATAGCGCCTGTTTGAGTTGCAACGCTTCTGCCGAGCAGCATTATGCTTTGCCTCCCGGCAGTTTGCACGCGCAGTGTGGCAGGGTCGCCAGGAGAACCCGGCGCTTGCCGTTCTGCCGTGGCTGGAATCCGCTCATCGGGCGCGTCGCAGCGCTCGCGCAAACCCGTAGAATTCATCGACCATGCCGCTTGATACCGTGTTTGTCCGCACCCGCAACGGTGCGCTTGCGCTGACCGGCGATCAGATACCCTTGTCGGGCGGGTTTCGCCAGATGCTGCGCCTGATTGACGGCAAACGCGATGGCAACGCGGTATTGCAGGGCATGCCGCAACTTGACGCCGAAGACCTTGAAATGTGGACCGGCGAGCTCATGCGCCAGGGCCTGATCGCGCACAAGGATGCGGTGCCGGTTGACGACATGGCGTTCGAGATGACCGGCGAGATGTCGGCCAAGGCCTTAGCTGCCGTGGCCGCAGCCCCGGCACCGCTGATTGACGACATCATGGCCGACGTGTCCAAGGTGTTGGGTCCGATGATCGATGCCGAGGTGGAAAAGCGCCTGGCCACCACCGGCCGCATGGTGGCGATCGAAGCGGCCGGCTCGCACAATGCGATGGGCAAGGCCGGCTATTTTGTCTACCCGAATACCGCCGACGGCCTGCCGAAACAACCGCGCGTATGCATCGCCGGCCATATCGTGTCGCAAAACTGTGTGCTTGAACTGCTGTTCGCACGGGCCGGCATCAAGCCTTCGATCGTGCAGACCCGCGACGCACTGCGCGCGGTGCTGAGCGGTGCCGACAAGCCGGACATTCTGGTGGTCGATGCCGAGATGCCGTTGCTCGACGCCTTTCGCACGCTCGATGCGATGCGCATCGACTCCGGGCTCAAGGGCGTGCGCATGGTGCTGATCTCGCCGCGCGGCGAGCGCGCCGACCTGGCCCAGGCGATGATGCTGGGTGTTGCCGCCTACATCGTCAAACCGCTGCGCAAGGATGTGCTGGATGCCGCCTTGCCGCAAATCCTCGGCCGAGCGATTACCTGAGCCCCAAAGCGGGCCGTCGCGGTTGAGAGAGTTCTTGTCAGCCGGGAGTGATGTTGGCTGACCGCTGCTTGCACCAGATCACGCAGCGGTTGTTGGCCGGCATCGCTCGGTCTTCGACCAGTTCGAGGCCGGCCATGCGCGCCTGCCCGTCAACTGCTTCGAAACCGCGGATTCCCATGTGCGGTGCGCTTGACTTGAGGCTTGCATCGAAGTCGGCATTACCTGGGCTGGTGAAGCGCCCGGCGTAGTTGAACGGCCCATAGACCGCAAGCAGCGCGTCATCGGTCATGACGCCGGGCAAGCATGCGAACATGCGCAGCACCTGCTCCCAGGCCATGATGTGCAAGGTATTCGCCGTGAACACGGCATCGAAGCGCTGAGCGGGCCAGGCGCCATCGACATCGAGCGCCAGCGGCGCCGGCGTATTGGCCAGGCCCGCTTCGTCAAGCCAGAGCCGGATGCCCGGCAGTTGCACGCTCATGTCGGAACACTGCCAGGCCAGGTGCGGCAGGCCGCGCGCGAAATGCACGGCATGCTGGCCAGTGCCACTGCCGATTTCCAGCACGCGGCAGCGATCGGCGAAGTGCTCTGCCAGCACCGCGAAAAGCGGCTCGCGATTGCGCTCGCTGGCCGCCGAAAAGGGTTTATGGCCCGGCATCGGCGTCACACGCCGCGCGTGATCCCGCCGTCGACCCGCAAGTTCTGCCCGGTGATGTAGCCGGCGCCCTCGGACAGCAAAAAGGCCGCCGTGGCGGCCACCTCGGCCACCCGACCGTAGCGGCCCATGGGGATCTTGGCCCTGCGTTCTTCCTTTTCGGCCAGGCTGTCGATATAACCCGGCAGCAGGTTGTTCATGCGGATGCCGGCCTTGGCATAGCGATCCGAATACAGCTTGGCATAGGCGCCGAGCGCGGCACGCATGGCGCCGGAGATCGGGAACAGCAGGTCCGGTTCGAACGCCGCGAAGGTCGAGATATTGACGATCGCACCGCCACCCTGGCGCTCCATGATCGGCGTCACCAGGCGTGTGATGCGCACCACGTTGAGCAGTGCGGTGTCCATGCCGGTATGCCATTGCTCATCGGTCAAATCGAGCAGGTCACCCTTGGGTGGATGGGCCGCGCTGTTGGCCACCGCGTCGATGCGGCCAAACGCAGCCACCGCGGTGTCGACAAAGGCCTTGAGCGCGGCCGGATCGTTGCCGGAGCCGGTGAAGCCGATGCCGCCCAGGCGCTTGCCCAGGGCCTCACCCTTGCCGGACGACGACATTACGGCGACGCGGTAGCCGTCGGCGGCCAACTTTTCGGCGATCGCCGCGCCCATGCCCGAACCGGCGGCGGTGATCAGGGCGGTTTTCTGGGGGCTCATCGGAACTTCCTTTCCTTGTGGAGTGAAATCGACCGCAAGTCGGCCAGCAGTGTCAGCGGCCGCGGCCGCCGGAACGGTGGTTGGCTGCCAGCAGTGCCGGTTGCGGCCGGCCACCGCGCGGCGCCGGCGGGCGGGCGCCGGCCGGTGCGGCGGTCGCCGCACCACCGCCGCCGACGCGCTGCACCGGCCGCGGCTTGGCCGCGGCCGAGGTATTGGTGCGCGGCGCGAAGCGGCCCTGACCGGCGCCGTTCGAGCGCGGTGCACCGCCGCGGCCGTTTCCCTGCGGGCGGCGCGCGCCGGTCTGGATCGGCTCCGGCCGGGCATGCGGATCGGGTTCGAAACCCGGAATCACCTGGCTCGGAATCTCGCGCTTGATCAGGCGTTCGATGTCGCGCAGGAACGCATGCTCGTCGACGCACACCAGCGAAATCGCTTCGCCGCTGGCACCGGCGCGTCCAGTGCGGCCGATGCGGTGAATGTAGTCCTCGGGCACATTCGGCAGATCGTAATTGACCACATGCGGCAACTGGTCGATGTCGATGCCGCGCGCGGCGATGTCGGTGGCCACCAAGGCCTGCAACTTGTTGCTCTTGAATTCGGCCAGGGCACGCGTGCGCGCCCCCTGGCTCTTGTTGCCGTGAATGGCCAGCGAGGGAATGCCCTTGGCACCCAGTTGCTCGGCCAGGCGATTGGCGCCATGCTTGGTACGGGTGAATACCAGCACCTGGAACCAGTTGTGTTCCTTGATCAGGTGCGCCAGCATTTCAGCCTTGCGATGGCGGTCCACCGGATGCACCTTCTGCCCGATGATTTCCACCGTCGAATTGCGCCGCGCCACCTCGATCATCGCAGGCTTGTTGAGCAGGCCATCGGC
>JAYVWK010000240.1:0-3947 GCA_043786185.1 Burkholderiales bacterium | reverse complement strand
TGGTAAGTCAACCTTCGGCGCTGTCCCAGGGCGGGCAGACGGTGGTGACTGAGAAGGCGAACATCCAGATCAGCCAGGATGGCGGCAAACTGGTGATGCTCGAGGCCGGTGCCCGCTTAGCCGATGTGGTCAAGGCGCTCAATTCGCTGGGCGCCACGCCGCAGGATCTGCTGGCCATCCTGCAGGCGATGAAATCCTCGGGTGCGCTGCGTGCCGAGCTGGAAATAATTTGAGTCGAAAAAAGTGGAACCCTACTTTTTTCGAGTTCATGTTTGCGTCAAATCGCCGGCGGAGCCGGTCGATTTGACGATGAAAAAGCTACGCATAGGCACTGCGCGGATTGGACTTGGAATCACGGAAGGCTCGACACCATGAGTAATGCTACGCTTGCTTCCGCTTCCGCTTCCGGCGCCTTTGCGCTGGATGCCAATGCGCTGGAGTCGCTCAAACGCAAGTCGCGCGAGGTCGGGGGAGAGGGGCAGAAGCAGGCGGTCAAGCAGGCTGCGGCGCAGTTCGAGGCGGTCTTCATGAACATGCTCATGAAGAGCATGCGCGATACCCTGCCCAAGGATGGCATGCTCGAATCCGACAGCACGCGCAGTTACACCAGCATGTTCGACCAGCAGTTGACGCAAAAGCTGTCCGACAAGGGCATGGGCTTGGCCGACATGATCGTGCGCCAGTTGGAGCGCCACACAGTCGATCCGGCCACCCTGACCCAGGGCGGGCGCCGCGATGCCGCCAGCACGCTGGACCGCTTGCGTTCGGCCACCGCCGCCGCCGGGGTCGAAAGTGGCGCGGCTGGTGGCGGCAAGCCAGGTGCGGCGGCGCGCGATTTTGTGCAGGCGCGCTGGAACGATGCGCAAGCCGCCGCGCAGGTAACCGGTGTGCCGGCGCAGTTCATCCTGGGTCAGGCCGCGCTTGAATCCGGCTGGGGCCGGCGCGAAATCAAGGGCGCCGACGGCAGCGCCAGCAACAACCTGTTCGGCATCAAGGCCGGCGGCGGCTGGAAGGGCGCCACAGTCGACGCGGTCACCACCGAGTACGTGGGCGGGGTCGCACGCCGAGTCACCGAGAAGTTTCGCGCCTACGCATCGCATGCCGAAAGCTTCGCCGATTACGCACGCCTGATCGGCAACAACCCGCGCTATGCGGCCAGCCTCAAGGCAGGCGACGCCGGCCAGTTCGCACAAAGCCTGCAGCAGGCCGGCTACGCCACCGATCCCAACTACGCGAAAAAGCTGACCGCGGTGATCGCGCAGACCCTGCGCGCGGTTGCCTGAACCGGAGCCCCCGACAATGTCACTCATCGGCGCCGGCATGGCCGGACTGAACGCGGCCCACACCGCGCTTTCGACCATTTCGCACAACATCAGCAATGTCAACACACCGGGCTTTTCACGTCAGCGCACGGTGCAGGCCACCAGTACGCCGCAATTCACCGGCGCGGGCTATGTCGGGCAGGGTGTGGATGTCAACACCATCGAACGCGCCTACAACCGGTTTCTCGACCTGCAGGCGCGCGAAGCGCAGTCGCAGGCCAGCCACTTCGATGCGCTGTCGCAACAATTGGCGAATGTGGATCAGATATTTTCCGATCAATCCGCCGGATTGTCGCCGGCGCTGGATGACTTTTTCAAGTCGATCGGCAGCGTGTCGGCCAACCCGGCCGATGCCGCTGCGCGCCAGACCATGGTGTCGGGTGCCGAAGTGCTGGCGGCGCGCTTTCGCGGCATGTCGAGCCAACTTGAGGCACTGCGGTCCGGCGTCAATGAGCAGGTCAATCTTTCGGTTTCGGCGATCAATTTCGCGGCAACGCAAATCGCCGACCTCAACGACAAGATTTCCCTGAGCACAGCCGCCGGTGCACAGCCGCCGAACGACCTGCTGGACCGGCGCGACGTGCTGTTGCGCGACCTGGCCCACGAGGTGCGGGTATCCACGGTGGCCGGGTCCAACGGTGCGATCAGCGTGTTTCTGTCAAACGGCCAGCCGCTGGTGCTCGATGCGCGCAGTTTCGGCCTCGCCGCACAGGCCGACCCGGTCGATGCGGCCAACCTCATGGTCGGCCTGGCTGCCGGCGGCAACTTTCGTGCTTTCGAAGACGCCACGGTAACCGGGGGCGTGCTGGGTGGTGCGCTGACTTTCCGCAACCAGACTCTGAACAGCGCCGAGAATGCGCTCGGGCGCATCGCCGGCGCACTGGCAACGGCCTTCAATGCCCAGCATGCCACCGGGCAGGATCGCAGCGGTGCCCTGGGCGGCGCGTTCTTCTCTTTCGGCGCGGCGTTGACGCAGTCCAATGCGCAGAACAGCGGCAACGGCGTGCTGGTTGCCAGCGTGACCGATTACCAGGCCGTCACCACCAGCGACTACCGTGTCAATTACGACGGCGCCAACTACATCGTCACGCGCCTGTCGGACAACAACCAGCAGAGCTTCGCCAGCCTGCCGCAAACCATCGACGGCGTAAGCCTCGCGCTGGCAAGCGGCACGCCGGTGGCCGGCGACAGCTTCAGGATCATGCCCACGCGCGCCGCGGCAGCGGGCATCACCTCGCTGATCTCCGACCCGGCGCGCATCGCCGCCGCTCTGCCGGTGCGCTCAGGCGTCAACTCGGCCAACCTGGGCAACGGCGGCTTGCGCGTCAATGGCGTGACAGCGCCCGCTGGTACCAATCTGACCCAGCCGGTGACCATCACTTTCACCAGCGCCACCACCTTCAACGTAGCCGGTACCGGCACCGGCAATCCGAGCGGGCTCACCTACACCCCGGGCATGACGCTTTCGTACAACGGCTGGAGCGCGCAAGCGCAGGGCAGCATGGCCGCAGGCGACGTGTTCAGCGTCGGTCCGAACACCAATGGTGCCGGCGACAACGGCAATCTGCTGGCCTTGGCCGGCCTCAATACCGCGCGTCTCCTCGGGGGCGGCAACCTGAGCCTCGGCGAGGCCTACGCGCAGGCGGTGAGCGATGCGGGCAATCAGTCGCGTGCGGCGAACGCCGGAGCGAAAGCGCAAGGCGCCGTGCTGACCCAGGCCAACGGCGCGCAGCAGGCCGTATCGGGGGTCAACCTCGACGAGGAAGCGGGCAACCTGCTCAAGTATCAACAGGCCTACCAGGCCGCCGGCCGTGTCATCGCGACAGCCAACAAGCTGTTCGATGAAATCCTCGGCTTGATGCGATAAGGAAACACTGAATAAGTGCGTAGGGAACCAGGGCCGCTCTTGCAGGGCATTGATTTGATTGAAGACCGTTGTTCGAGAGTCCGCAATACGGGGGCTTGTTCAGCGTTTTCATAAGCGGAATCAAACATGCGAATCAGCACACCGATGTTGTATGAAATGGGCGGCGGCGCGCTGGCGGCACAGCAGGGCGAACTGCTGCGCACGCAGCAGCAAATGGCCTCGCAGCGCCGCCTCCTTTCCGCCGCCGACGATCCGGCAGCGGCTTCCACCGCCTTGCGCGTGGCGCAGTCACTGGCGCGTAACCAGCAGATCGAAGCCAATCAGGAGGCCGCGGCCAATCGCCTGGCGATTGGCGAATCGGCACTGAGTTCGGTGGGCGCTGTCCTGCAGAGTGTGCAGGAACGCCTGCTGCAGGCGCAGAACGGCACGCTTTCCCCGACCGAACGCTCGATGCTCGCCTCCGACGTCGACAACATGCTGGGCCAGTTGTTGACGCTCGCCAATTCAAAGGACGGCACCGGTGCCTACTTGTTCGCGGGCTACTCCGAGACTTCGGTACCTTTTGTCGCCGCCGCTGGCGGCGTTGCGTATCAGGGCGACGACGGCGCCCGCACGCTGGAGGTGGCCAATGGGCGCAATCTTGCCGTGTCCGCCGCGGGTAGCGATATTTTCATGCGTGTGAAGACCGGCAACGGCGTGTTCGCCACGGCGGCCAATTCCGCCAACACGGGGGCGGGGCGGATTGATTCGGGCAGCGT
>JAYVWK010000239.1:0-7896 GCA_043786185.1 Burkholderiales bacterium | reverse complement strand
CCTTTCACCATTTCCTGCAGACGCGGCCAGGCGCCCTCCTCGAAATACGTCTTCCAGTGCCGATTGCCCTCGCCCGAACCAATGCCCAGCATGTCCTGCAGGGCCGGGTTGCCGCGCACCAGATTGCCGTTGGCGTCCAGGGTGAACAGGCCGATCGGCATGGCCTCGTAGGTACTGCGCAGCGCCGCCTGCGCCTTCAGGCGCTGCTCACGCTCCTGGCGTAGTTGCTCGGCGATCGCCATGGCGGCGATCAGGCTCGAGGACAGCGCCGCGGTAACCGCGTTGAAAACCCCGGTCAGGCTCTTGAAGCCAAGAGAAGCGGCGATTACTTCAAAAAAACTCGCAAACAACGTGATCCCGAGCGCCGCGCTGTACCAGACCGCGACCTTGGACCGGGTGACCAGCACAATGCGCGCAAGGAAGAACAGCAAGGTCGAAATCCCGATCACCGTGGTAGCCCACAGATAGGGCAGGAAATTCGCATAGGACAGGAATGGCGCCAGTACCAGAACCAGCACACAGGACCATTGCGCCATCAGCAGCAAGGGGCGATAACCGACGCGCTTGATGTCATCGACGAACAGGCGCGAAAACAGGG
This sequence comes from Burkholderiales bacterium, assembly GCA_043786185.1. Lineage (GTDB taxonomy): Bacteria > Pseudomonadota > Gammaproteobacteria > Burkholderiales > JAEUOS01 > JAEUOS01. The sequence continues at coordinate 7,298 of JAYVWK010000239.1, read as the reverse complement.
TATAGGTCAGGGCATAGAACGCCGCCATCGACAACTTCTTGACCTCGAACACCCAGGCATCCGGCACCACCCGTTCCAGCCACTGGCCATCCCAGCCGGCCGAGATCGCCGCCATCCTGAGATTGGCAACCAGCCAGGCCGCAAACAACACGTAAATCCACTCACGGCTGATGAGCGCTGTCATCAGCATGAACATGGCCAGCAACAGCAAGCCGCCATCCACCAATCCGGAATTGCGATGAAATTTCTGCGCCGAACTCGCCAGATCGGGCGCCGACCAGCCAAGCACGGAAATGCGCGCCGGCCCTGACGAATGGATCCTGCACAGTACGCCGTCCGCGGCGTCGGCGGCTGTGATGTCGACGGCGAAACCTGCCTTGATCTCGGCTACCCGGCCGGTGGCCTGATGACGATTCGCCGAACCAAGCGGTGCCAGTGTCGCGCCGTTCCAGCATGCGACCTCCACCGCATGCCGGGACGGCAGTTCGACTAACGCGGGCATGCCGGCGACGACATCGGGAACCTTGAAGCTCACCCAGACCGGCGTCTCGGACAATCGGGTGTCATAGTGGCGCACCGCCAGCGCCTGCGTCAGGCGGCGCTTTGCTTCGGACGGTGTGAGCGCTTCGCCAGACTCGTGGGCGTAGCGCATGTCAAGCGGCGTGCCGTTGCCCAATAAGTATTGGCTACCCCAAAGTCCCAGGGCGATAAGCGTGACAACACCGATCATGATCGGCACCGCGATGAGGCCGAACCGATACAAGAGCTGCTCGATTCCACGATTCGCGGCTTGCATCCAGCCGAAGGTCGGGGAACCTGCATTTGTGATGTTGACTTGCTTTTCGCGCACTCGACTAGGTCCAGGTCCCAGGCTTGCTGTCAATACTGCAATGTAAGCTTTCGCAGGGCGAGTAGCATCAGGAACAACGCTAGGATAGCAATTCATCGCCGGGATGGACGCCGACGCTATCGCCTTTCACCAAAAGTGACGATTTTGGCGCCCGACGCGCGCAGCGAACCGGCGGCGCGGTGGCCGGCACGTGGCGTCAGAAAAACCTGCCGCCAAGCCGGCCGTCCTGCTCACATGACCATCACGGCCGGTTGCGTAACCGGCAGCGCCGGGGCGCGCAGGGTGTAGTTCTCGGCGCCGCTCAAATCGATGTCGGGGTGCAGCGTGTCGCACATGAAACCAAGCAAGGGATGCCGCGCTTCGGTCCACTTCGCACGGGCGTTGATCACATCAAGCGCCATCACGCGATGCGGCATGTCGCCGATATGACGCATCGGGATGAAGCCACCATCCGGATAGACGTCTTCGAGCAACAGATCTTCGTATTGGCGGTCAAGCGGTGCACGAGCGGTGATCACCATCCACTCGATGCCGGTTTGCAGGCAATACTGGTAAAAGGCCTTGAACAGCATGGTCTTGACCACCATGCCCATGCGCCCGGTGGCAATCCCCAGGCGGGTGGCCTCGGCGATCGAGGTGTACTCCAGCCATTCGGGCAGCTTGACCGATTGCTCCAGCCCAAGCGGGGTATGGCGATTGGTCTTGATGCGCATGGTGCCGATCGGCGAGCCGTCCAACTTGGATTCCGCCAGCAAAACCACGGCGCCGTCTTCGAAGTCGTATGCCTCGGGACGGGTCAAGGTGGCGGCGAAGGTCGGGACGTGGCGGGCGTAAGCGGCATGGCGAATGCTCACGGCGCGCTCGAGTTCGTTTTCGTTCTGCACCAGCTTGATGCGAAACGGCATACGTTCCTCGCGCATGCGCGCGCCACCGGTGGATTCGACCGGGTTCGAAAAGGATCCAAGAATCCGGTTCATCACTGCTGTTGCGGCATCGCGCGATTGCATGTTGGAAATCCCTCTCGACAGTTAAAAATCTTTAAACCCTGAATTAGGCCTTGACTGGAACCGTGTTCGTCCCTTGAGGCGTGTCGAAAGTATGTTATTGGCATAGAGTTCCTTTTGCTGTCAGGCATGGTCTCATTCGCGTGTAGGCCAACTTCCTACATGCCTTGTAGGAAGCAGGGAGCCTCAAGACTGAGAGCGGGCCGCATGCGCTCAGCGACGCACCGAAATTCCCGGCACCAGCCCTGCAAGGCAGTTCCCTACACGGCTCCGCCACCTTCCTACAACGTGACGGGCGAAGCACCCTGTGTGCCGCGCCGTGCGCACCCGGCTCGGCGCGCGCGCCGCCTCGCGGCGCTCTTGCACCAGATTGCACGCGGCCACGCCAACCAGCACAGGGCGCCAACCGGGTATCCTCTGCAATCCACCCACCAGACAAGCGCCTCCGGGCGCGACATGACGCTCCATGCAAAAGCGCAAACTAGGCAATTCGGACTTGCACGTTCCCCCTCTTTGCTTTGGCGGCAATGTCCTCGGCTGGACCGCCGACCAGGCCACCTCGTTCAAGCTGCTCGACGCCCTCGCTGAAGCGGGCTGCAACTTCATCGACACCGCCGACGTCTATTCGAGGTGGGCGCCCGGCAATCATGGCGGCGAATCCGAGGCCCTGATCGGCAAATGGTTGGAGCACAACGCCAAAACACGCGGCCGGCACACGCTTACGATCGCCACCAAGGTGGGGATGGAAATGGGCCCGGGCCGCAAGGGCCTGTCGCGTGCCTACATCATGAAGTCGGTTGCTGATTCCCTCAAACGTTTAAAGACTGATTACATCGACCTGTATCAGTCGCACCGCGACGACGCGGCAACCCCGCTGGAAGAAACGCTGGCGACCTACGCCGACCTGATCAGGCAGGGCAAGGTACGCCATATCGGCGCGTCGAATTACAGCGCCGCACGCCTGCGCGAGGCGCTCGCGGCAAGCCGCAAGAACCGCCTGCCTGCCTACATCAGCATGCAGCCCGAATACAGCCTCTACAATCGCGCCGCCTATGAGCGCGAGCTTGAACCTCTGTGTCGGCAGCACAACATCGGCGTGATCGGTTATTACTCGCTGGCCAGCGGCTTTTTGAGCGGCAAATACCGCAGCGCGGCCGATGCCGGCAAGAGCGCGCGCGGAGCGCTTGCCAGCAGCTATCTCGATGCCCGCGGTTTGGCGATTCTGGCGGCACTCGACTGCGTCGCGGCGCGCAATCGCGCCAACCCGACGCGGGTTGCCCTGGCCTGGCTGATGGCGCGACCCGGCGTGACCGCGCCGATCGCCAGCGCCACCAGCCTGGCTCAACTGCATGACCTCATCGAGGCCACCCGGCTGATTCTTGACCGGGACGATATCGCCCTGCTCGATCGCGCCAGCGCGCCCGCCGCCGTCGCGACCTGAACGGCGGTCACCACGTTCGAGGGAATTTGATGATTCGCCGACTTTCTCTGACGGCCATGGCGGCCATTGCCTGCCTACACGGCGCCGCGTTCGCCCAGGCCTTTCCAAGTAAGCCTGTGCGCATCGTCGTGCCATTCCCGCCCGGCGGCGGTACCGACATCGGCACCCGCATCCTGGCGCAGAAGCTGTCCGAGGCCTGGGGCCAATCGGTGGTGGTCGAGAATAAGAGCGGCGCGGCGGGAATTGTCGGCACCGAATTCACCGCCAAGGCCGCGCCCGACGGCTACACCCTGATGATGGGCAACATCGGCACGCACGCCATCAACGTCAGTCTTTACAAGAAACTGCCCTACGACCCGGTGCGCGATTTCGTACCCGTCAGCCATGTCGCCGGCTTGCCGCTGTTCCTCCTGATACATCCTGCAGTAGCGGCCAATTCGACCACGGATCTGGTCGCCTTGCTCAAGTCCAAGCCTGGCCAGTTCGATTATTCGAGCTCCGGCAGTGGCGGCTCCATGCATGTGGCCGCCGAACTGTTCAAAAGCATGGCCGGCGTGCATATCGTTCACATTCCCTACAAGGGCGGTGGCCCGGCGGTGGCAGACCTGCTAGCCGGCCAGGTGAAGATATCGTTCGCCACCGTGCTGGAAACCCTGGGACACGTTAAAAGCGGCAAAGTACGGGCGCTTGCGGTGACCAGCAGCCGCCGTTCACTGGCCGCACCGGAGTTCCCGACGATAGCCGAATCCGGATTGCCGGGCTACGAGTCGACCTCGTGGCTGGCCCTGTTCGCGCCGGCCGGCACACCGCGCGAGATTGTCGCCCGCGTATCCGCGGACGCTGCGCGCGTCATGAATACCCCCGAGGTGCGCGAACGCTTCGTCGCGCAGGGCGCCGACCCGATCGGCTCGACCTCCGAGCAATTGGCAGCGGTGCTCTCGCGCGACATTGCCAAATACGCCAAGGTGATGAAGGACTCCGGCACCCAGCCGGAATAGACCGCCGGCCCGCGCTTGCCGATTCGATGTTCAGCTATCGTCACGGCTTCCATGCCGGCAATCATGCAGACGTGCTCAAGCATGTGGTGCTGGTCCAGTTGCTGGCGCACATGGGCGCCAAGGAGGCGCCCTACACCGTGGTCGATACGCATGCCGGCGCCGGCTGCTATTCGCTGGAATCCGGCAGCTATGCCGACAAGACCGCCGAATTCGAAACCGGCATCGGCCGCCTGTGGGGGCGTCGCGACTTGCCCGCAGCGCTGGCAGACTACCTTGCCCAGATTGCGGCGGCCAACCCTGAGCCCGGCTTGCGCCGCTACCCCGGTTCGCCACAGCTTGCCTTGCAGATGATGCGAGCGCAGGATCGGCTGCGCCTGTTCGAGCTGCATCCAACCGAGGCGCGCGCCTTGCAGGACTACTTCCGTGAAGCCGGGCGGCGTGTTTCGGTGCGCCACGAGGACGGCTTCGCCAGCCTGAAATCGGTGTTGCCGCCGCCGTCACGGCGGGCACTGGTGCTGATCGACCCTTCCTACGAAGACAAGGCCGACTATGCGCGGGTGGTGACGATGATGCGCGCGGCCCTGCAACGCTTCGCCACCGGCGTCTACGCCGTCTGGTACCCGCAGGTGCGGCGGCATGAATCGAGTCGTCTGCCGGAGCAACTGCAGCGCTTAGCCGGTGCCCACTGGCTGCATGTATCGCTCACCGTGATGGCGCCACCGGCTGATGGCTTCGGCCTGTTCGGCAGCGGCGTATTCGTTTTCAACCCGCCATGGCAACTGGCGGACCGGCTACGCACGATCATGCCGGTCCTGAAGACCGCGCTGGCCGTCGATCAACGTGCGGCGTTTACGCTGCAAGGGCAGCATTCCTGAGGCATAGGCGTTAACTGCAGTGTCATCGCCCGGCCAGCAACTCCAACAGCCAAACCCTGCACCTCCACAGACCATCATGACCAACCCCGCCATGCAGACATCCGCACCTTTCTCGCACCGCTTGTGGCGCCTGGTCAAACCTTACTTCGCCAGCAATCAGCGCGGCATCGCGCAGGGCTTCCTGGTCGCGGTGGTGTCGCTCAACCTGATCGCGGTCTATGTGGACGTACTGCTCAACGAATTCAATCGCGACTTCTACAACGCGCTGGAGCAGAAGGACTTCGTCGAATTCAAGGCACAGCTGCTGCGCTTCTCCTACCTGGCCTTCTTTTTTATCGTCGTCGCCGTCTACAAGTTTTATCTCACTCAACTGCTCGAATTGCGCTGGCGCGAATGGCTGACCGGGCGCTATCTCGACCGCTGGCTGGCGCAACGCGCCTACTACAAGGTCGAGCTGTTCCATCGCGCCACTGACAACCCCGACCAGCGTATCGCCGAAGACGTGCGCGCGGTCACCGAGAAAACCGTCGAGCTCACCATGGGCTTGCTGGGCTCGGTGGTGACGCTGGCGGCGTTCCTGTCGATTCTGTGGAGCGTGTCCGGCCCGCTTGCGTTCGCCGTCGGCGACACCCGGATATCGATTCCCGGTTACATGGTGTGGGTCGCGGTGTTGTACGCACTGGGCGGATCATTGCTGATCCACTGGATCGGCAAGCCCCTGATCGATATCAACAACCGGGTGCAGAAGGTCGAGGCCGATTTCCGCTACGGCCTGATCCGGGTACGCGAGAACGCCGAGAGTATCGCGCTCTACGGCGGCGAACCGGGAGAACGGGCGGTATTGCGCTCGCGCTTCGGCACCCTGCTTGCCACCACGCTGGAACTGATCAAGCGCCAGAAAACGGTGATCACCGCACGCGTGTTCTACGCACAGATCGCGGTCATCTTTCCGATCGTAGTCGCCGCGCCGCGCTACTTCGGCGGCGCCATCAAGTTGGGGGAGCTGATGCAGATCGCCTCCGCCTTCGGCCAGGTGCAATCGGCACTGTCGTGGTTCATCGATGCCTATGCCAACCTGGCGGCCTGGAAGGCCAGCGTTGATCGCCTGCTGAGTTTTGAAGATGCCCTGCTTGAGGCCGAGAATGAAGGATCTCTTCCGGTGGCATCAGGCACCGCCCCGGCCATGAAAGAGGTGACTCTGATCACGCCACAGGGGTTGCCGATCGTAAGCGAAGCGACGCTGGCCATAGGCGCCGGCGAGCGCTGGCTGGTAAGCGGCCCCTCCGGCAGCGGCAAAAGCACCTTGTTTCGCGCTCTCGCCGGTATCTGGCCATTCGGCCGGGGCGCCATCACCGCGCCGCGCGCCGACGTGCTGTTCCTGCCGCAGCGTCCCTACCTGCCGCTGGGGACTTTGAAGGCGGCGGTCTGCTATCCGGGCAGCGTGGCGGAAATCAGCGACGAAAAGGTGCGCGCCGCACTGAAAGACTGCCACTTGCCGCACCTGGCCGACCTGCTGCAGGAAGAAGGTGCCTGGGACAAGCGCCTGTCACCAGGCGAGCAGCAGCGGGTCGGCTTCGCACGCATCCTCATCAACCGCCCGCAGTGGCTGTTCATGGATGAATCGACCGCGGCTCTGGATGCGCCGACCGCGCGCGCGCTGTATGCGCTGGTACGCGAGCGCCTGCCGGGCACCGCCCTGATCAGCATCGCGCACAACGCTGAAATCGCCGAGTTCCATGACCGGCGCATAACCCTGGCTCCCGCTGCGGGCGGTTCCACCGTGGTTGCAACATGATGCTTGCGTGAGCCCCGTATGCCGGCGAACCAGGCACGCATCCGCACCACAGCTGCCGACGCCAGGGCGCGAATCGGAACCTGCGCCGCCTGTGACTATTCGGTGCTGATGTTCGCTGTGGTGACCACACGGGCCCAGCGCGCGTGGTCGTCACGGATCACCGCGGCAAGCCGCTCGGCCGACAGGTTCCACATGTCGAGCCCGCCCTTGGCGAAACGCTCGGCCAGCGCCGGGTCGGCCAGCACCGCCGTCGCACTGTCACGCAAAACCTTGACCGCAGAAGGCGGCGTGCCTTTGGGCGCGAACAGGGCAATCCACGATGAGTAATCGTAGTT
>JAYVWK010000238.1:0-6232 GCA_043786185.1 Burkholderiales bacterium | reverse complement strand
ACCCAGCGGATTCCCGCTTGCGCGCGGTTGAGGTGCACGAATACCTCGAGTGCCGCCAGCGCCAGTGAAGATGCCGCATACACCACACGCCGTCCCTTGACGTGCCAGCGGCCCGCACTATGCAGGCCGCCATCGCCGGAAAACGCGTCGTCCTGATGGCGGGCCTTGGCGATGCGCCAAGCCCGTGTCACGCCAGGAATCCGTACTCGATGCGTCCAAGCAGGCTTTCGACCTCGCGCGATCCGGCTTCGGTGGCGAGAAGATCGACCGGCGTACGGCCTCCCAGGCCATGCTGCGCCTCATGCAGCCAGGCGCGCGCCTGCTCCCTGTTCTCGAGTACATGCTCGGCCAGCGCCAGAACGCTGGCGACCCGATACAGCCGATCGCTCACACCATGCCCCAGCCGTGTGCCCTGGCTGATGGCGCGTTCCATGGTTTTGGCGCTGACGTCCAGAAGCGTCGCGATCTCGTCCGAGGTGAAGCCGGTCGCCTTTTTCAGCCCCAGCAGGGCGCTGGCGGGAAAACCGCGCCTGATGGCGGAGTCGACCTTGAGCGAATCGGTGGAACCGCCACGGCCGGCGAGACCAAGATAAGAGAGTGCGGCGGTCGTCATTGCCGCCCCTGAAGCATGTACCTGCGGAGGAATTCCCGTGGTGCCCCTACAAATGTCTGCCACTGATACGACAAATGACGCCACCGCGTCGCGGCCACCCTACAAGGCCGCGATGTCCAGTGGCGTCAGCGGCGCCTTGTGCAGCATGACGATTTCGTTGTCGCCGTCCTTCCATGCCGGGTAGCGGCTGCGCACCAGCGGGTCATGGCCGGGCACCAGGTGGTCGGGCGTGTCGGCCAGTTTCATGAGCTTGCGAAAACCTTCGAGCATGTCGCCCACGTGGAAGACGATGGGGAACGGCGACTCTTTATGCAGGTTGGCGTAATAGTGCGCCGCGTCGGAAGCCAGCACCACCCAGCCGCGCTCGGTGTGCACCCGCACGGCCTGCAGCCCGGCGGTGTGGCCGCCGACATACACCAGCTGAATGCCGGGCGCAAAGTCGGCGTCGCCGTCGTAGAAATCCACGCGCTGGTGGTGCACGCCGCGCACGATGTTGACCACGTCGTCCACGTCGTAGGCATGGCGCATCACGTCGTACTTCATGTACTTGCCGGTGGCGTACTGCAACTCCTTTTCCTGCAGGTGCAGGCGCGCGTTGGGCAGCATGTGCACGTTGCCGGCGTGGTCGTAGTGCAGGTGGGTGACGATCACATCCTTGACGTCGCCGGGGGCGATGCCCAGTTTCGCTATGGCGTCGATCGGCGAGCACAGGAACTGGCGCTGGCGCCGCACCGAGGCCTCGGCCGAGAAGCCGGTGTCGACCATGATGGTGCGCCCGCCGCCGCGGATGACCCATACGAAGTAGTCGATCGGGTAGGGGCCGTCATGCGGGTCGAAGGCCATGAAGGCCTCCTGGCGCTTGCGCGCCATGGTGGCGTAGCGCAGGGCGTAGATCTCGTATTGCGGCAGTGGCTGGGTCATGGATTGATCCGATTTGAATGGCAAGTCCGCATCAGGCGGAATGGTGCCAGGGGTTGATGACAGGCACGCTCACTCCGCCGAAGTGCCGGGTGTTGCGGGTGGCGATTGCGGCCCTGCGTGCCAGTGCGATGCCCGCGATCTGGGTGTCGCGCATGTCGCCGGGACGCCCGATCCTGCGCCGGTCGGCCGCCAGCGCCGCCGCCTGCTCGGCTGCGGCACGGTCGAAATTCAGGATCCTTTTTTCGATGACGACCTCCTGCAATCGCGCAAAGGCGGTTTCGAGAGCAGTGCGCCGCTTTCCGTCATCCAGGCAGGCAATGCCGAGTCGAATTTCAAAGATGCTGATGCTGGAGAGCCAGATCGATTCAGCCGGTTGACTGTCAAGCCAGTCGATCACGATGGCTTCCGGCGTCGCGCGTATCAGCGCGGAACCAACGTCGGTATCCAGGATGATCATTCGCCGAATGTGGCGGGGCGCGGGCGACCGCCGCGCACCTTCGGAATGTCTTCTTCAAGACCGATGCCGGCGAAGAGGTCGGCGCTGCGGGAACCGAGCTTGACGGCAGGGCGATCTGGCTCTTTGGCCGCGTTGACAAGTATCTGGCGCACTTCTTCCTCCATGCTGCGCCCATGGAGAACGGCGCGCTTCTTGAGTCGCGCCTTCACGGTTTCAACGAGGTTCCGAACAACTATCTGGGCCATGCCATCTCCTTGCCCGACAAAGATATCATGATATCAAAAGTGCCGAGACGGCGATTTGACGTGCCTGTACTGCCGGATCAGGATTTCATGCGTGCCAGGATGGCGGCGTGGCGCGAGAGTGGCTATTTGGCGGCGCATGCTGCATCGTTGGCGTCGCGCTGATCGAGTTCGTCCGGTGACATGACCATGACTGTGCCTTTATTGTCAACGGCAATGCCGGTCCCGGTTTGCCGCGCCAGCTCGCGCGCCTGTAACGCGGCGCGCCGCAAGGCGTCGGCGGATGCACGCAAATCATTGTCAGAAGGCACGCCAATGTTGCGGGTATTCATCGAGAGTCGCTCCATTCGAGCATCGCGAACTGCGAGTTCGAATTGTCGTACAAAACCCACGCGTCGACCAGTGGCGCATAGACGTTCCTGAAGTTGGCAAGCCCAGCGTCAAAGCGGCGTCTGATAACGTATTCCGGTATGTCGTGGCCGCCTTGCTTGACCCGTAGCGCGACGCGCGCGATAGCATGCTCTGGGGACTTGAGCGAAAGAAAGATCATTTTCACGTGATAGCCGGCGTTTCGCCATTGCGGGATCATCCGCGCGTACCCGCGTCCCGCCAGCGTGGTTTCAAAGGCAAAGGTCTCAGCGGCCTTCACATGACGCTGGATTTCCTGGAGCATCAAGCGGCCCGCCCTTACTGCGGCAGCCTCCGGGTGAAATGGCGCGATGCCGGCGGCGATGAGGTCTGCGTTGACGAACACCGGGCAGGCCGCCTCGTGTGGCAAGAACGCGCGAGCAAACGTGGTCTTGCCGGCGCCATTCGGGCCGGCGATGATCAGGATGCGCTTTTCAGATGGATTCGGTGACATGGGCTTGCCGGACGTGGCCTGTCAAGCCTTGTTCAAGCCCAGCGAGCGCGAGATCACTTCCTTCATGATCTCGTTGGTGCCGCCGTAGATGCGCTGCACCCGCGCATCGACATAGGCCTTGGCGATCGGGTATTCCATCATGAAGCCGTAGCCGCCGTGCAGTTGCAGGCATTCATCGATGATGCGGTTTTCGATGTCGGTGGCGTACAGCTTGGCCATGCTGGCAGTCGCCGTGTCGAGCTTTTTTTCCAGCAGCAGCTCCATGCAGCGATCGACGAACACGCGCCCGACCGAGCACTGGGTGGCGACCTCGGCTAACTTGAAGCGGGTGTTCTGGAAGCTCGACACCGGGGTGCCGAAGGCCTTGCGGTTGTTCACATAGTCAATGGTCCACTTGATCGCCGCCTCGGTCTTGGCCATGGCGCCGATGGCGATCTGCATGCGCTCCCAGGGCAGCTCCTGCATCAGGTAGATGAAACCGTTGTTCTCCTCGCCCAGCAGGTTCTCGGCCGGTACTTCGACGTTGTCGAAAAAGAGCTCGGAGGTGTCCTGTCCCTTCAGACCTATCTTCTTCAAGCGCTTGCCCTTGGTGAAGCCGGGCATGGAGGTGTCGACGATGACAAGGCTGGTGCCCTTGGCACCCTTGTTGGGGTCGGTCTTGGCGACCACGATCACAAGGTCGCAGTTCCAGCCGTTGGTGATGAAGGTCTTCGAGCCGTTGACGATGTACTTGTCGCCGCTCCGCACGGCGGTGGCCTTGATCGACTGCAGGTCGGAGCCGGCGCCGGGCTCACTCATGGCGATGGCGCCGATCAGTTCGCCCTTTGCCATCTTCGGCAGGTATTTTTGCTTGAGCGCCGCGCTGCCGTAGCGATTCAGGTAGGGTGCAACGATCTCGGAATGCAGCCCGAAGCCGATCGATGAACTGTTGGCGAAGGCCTGCTCTTCCATCAGCACCACGCTGTAGAGGCGGTCGGCGGCGGCGCCGCCATACTCTTCGGGCATGCTCACGCACAGGAAGCCGTTGGCACCGGCTTTCAGCCAGACGTCGCGGTCGACATAGCCCTGGTCCTGCCAGCGGTCTTCATGCGGCATCACTTCTTCGGCCATGAAGCGGCGGACGGAGTCGCGAAAGGTTTCGTGGTCGGAATTGAACAGGGTGCGGGGAATCATTGCGTTGCCTCGTGGTCGTTGCGCGCCGGATCAAGAGCGCCTTGCAGTTGCTGGAATCTCGTAGTTTGCAGCAAATCCGGGCCGGAGCCAGCTCGGATTCCGATGCAGTGGCCCGTCTCGCTTTCAGGCGGCGAGGTCGACGGCACGCGCCAAGAGGCTCGTGTCCTGGCGCATCTTGAATTTCTCGACACGATGGGTAGGCGTATGCGGCAACGCATCGACGAAGGTCACGTAGCGCGGCACCTTGATGGCGGCCAGGCGCTCGCGGCACCAGTCGGCGATTTCCTGCGCGCTGACCTGCATGCCTTCGCGCACGACAATGGCGGTGAGGATCTCGTCCTCGCCAAGCTCGGAAGGTACCGGAATCGCGGCGGCTTCGAGCACCGCCGGGTGATTGCCGATGATGCGGTCGAGCTCGGCGCCGGATATGTTCTCGCCGCGCTTCCTGATGATATCTTTCTTGCGCGCCACGAACCAGTAGTAGCCGTCGGCATCGCGCCAGGCCAGGTCGCCACTCATGAACCAGCCGTCGCGAAAGGCGTTTTTGGTCTGCTCCGGGTCATTGAAGTAGCCGCGCATGATGATCGGGGTCTTGACCGCCAGTTCGCCGATACTGCCGTCGGGCACGTCCTTGCCGTCGTCATCGACGATTTTCAGTTCGGTGAGCTTGAAGCCGGGGTTCGGATGCAGGCTGGGCTTGCCCATCGAGCCCACCCGGCGCTCAGCCGCGAAGGGGTTGTTAAGCGCGCCGGGAATTTCCGACATGCCGAAGCCTTCGATCACGTGCGGCATGTTGAATTCGTCGCGGAACACACGATAAGTCTCGGCGTCGAAGGGCGCGCCGAACATCTTGCGCAAGCGGTGCCCGGGCATGTATTCGCTGCGCGGCCGGCGCATCAGGATACCGCTGGCCGCCGCAATGGTGTTGACCTCGGTGGCGCCGCTTTCGTGTGCCACTTTCCAGAAAGTCGAAGCGGAGAAGCGCGGCTCTAGAATCAGCGTGGCGCCGGCGGCGATCGAGCCTGCCAGGGAGTAGAAGATCGCGTTGATGTGAAACATCGGCAGCACGCACAAGAGGCGTTCATCTGGTTGCAGGTGCATGCGCTGTACGAAGCCTTCGCCGGCCACCACCACGTTTTTCTGGCTGTGCATCACGCCCTTGGGAAAACCGGTGGTGCCGGAGGTATAGACCAGGATGCAGGTTAAGTCCGGTTCGCCGGCAGGCGCTGGCGGCGTGGCTGCGCCGGTGGTCACAGCCCGCGCTTCGCCGAGCAGTGGCGCTCTGCCCGTGCCCACCTGGTTGAGCGCGAACCATGGCGCCGGAACCATGTCGGCGCAGGCTTCTTGCGCGACGGCGAGCGCTTCGGGCGCGGCGATCACCCCGCGCACACCGGCATGGGTGAACACGTAACGCACTTCGGCGACGCCGTAATCGGCGTTCACCGAGACCATGATCGCGCCCAAGTGTGCGAGCGCGAAAAAAGTGAATACCGTGCTTGGGTGGTTGGGCGAGATGACGCCGACGCGAGCCCCCCGGCCGATGCCACGCGCGGCCAGCACGCTCGCGGTGACGAGGGCTTCGCGCAGCACATCGGAATACGTGTACGAGCGGCCCTGGAAGACGATGAGTTCCTTGTCGGGCAGCGCCTGGGCGCGGGATTGCAAGAGCGACATCAGCGTGTTGTCATGTGGCGCGAAGCGTGAAATCACTTCGAGCGGTGTGAGGGTGCCGGGGTCGAGCGGGAGGGTGAAGGCTTGCGGATTCATGAGCTGAAACTATATCGGATGTTCTAGAGAGCAAGCCTGAATGGATGCCTCCTGTCCCGGCGCACAGAGCGCATATGCGCCGACCGTCACCAGAGCTGTACAGGATGCGTAGCCCGCGGTTCGTTGTTGTAGTATCGAGCGTTCGACTTCCCGCACCTACATCCTAAGGAAAAACGCGGAGAAGAGACAGACTGGCG
>JAYVWK010000237.1:0-4160 GCA_043786185.1 Burkholderiales bacterium | reverse complement strand
GATACGATCGTCTGCCAGACCTTCGACAGTTGTCACCTCATGATCTGCGGCGGCCCACAAGGGCGTGTCGCAGCTTTGCACCGCGCGACCGTCAACCAGCACGGTACAGGCACCGCAATGCCCGGAGCCGCAGCCGAAGCGGGTGCCCTTGAGTCCCAGCTCGTCGCGCAGGCAATACATCAAGGGTGTGTCGGTGTCGGCCCCGAGCGTACGAGCCACGCCATTGACTAGCAGATTGGTCGGCATCGCGGTCCTAGCCAAGAAATTGATTGATCAGACGCGACAGTGCCGCGGGTTGCTCAAGCATCGGGCAGTGTCCGGAATCGGCAATTTCTTCATAGCGCGCGCCGGGAATCAGCGCCGCCACTTCACGCGCCATCGCCGGTGGCGTGGTCAGGTCGAGCGCGCCGCACATCACCAGCGTGTTTTTCCGCACACCCGGCAGGCTGCTGCGCAAGTCCATATCGGCCAGTGCCAGGCAGGCGCGCGCGAAGCAGCCGGCATCGACCATCGCGAGCCGCCGCTTGCGCTCGGCCACCACTTCCGGGTGGCGCAGGGAAAATGCCGGCGGCAACATGCGGCCGATCGCCGTATCAAGCACTGCGGCCACGCCTTTTTGCGACACCGCTTCCGCCATGCCGCGAAACGGTGCGCGGCCAGCCTCGGAAAACATCGCCCCGCTATCGGCCACCAGCAGGGCGCCGAATAGCTGCGGGTTGCGAATCGCCATTTCGAGCACCACGAAGGAGCCAAAACCGTTGCCGAACACCGCTGTGGTGTCCGGCAAGTCGAGCGCCATCAAACCGCGCGCCAATTGGTCAGCTACCGCAGACAGGCCATTGCATGCGACCGGCGACGAGGCGCCGAACCCCGGCAGGTTGACGCAGGTGACCCGATGGCGGGCCGCCAGGCTCGCCAGCACCGGCTCGAATACCGACATGTCGGTCAACAGCGAATGCACCAGCAGCAGGTCAGGGCCGCTGCCTGCCTGCGTGTACTCCATCGTGTAACTGCCAACGCTCAAGGTGCCCATGGTTTGTACCTGCGCTTTTGTCAAATGGATGCGCCAGGCACCTGCTGGTGCGCGGCGCCGGATCTCGGGTTGCGTTCAGGCGATCACGGGCTGGGTGATCGGCTCGACGCGTCCGGAGCCCGCCGAGCGCATGATGGCCTCGATCGCGGCCACGTTGGCCAGCATTTCGCGTTGCGTGACCGGGTAGGCGGCGCCGCCAGCGGCGGCGGTGGCGAATGCCTCGAGGTTGGCACGCACGCTGTCGTTCGGCGGCACATAAACGATCTCGCGTTCGCGCCCGCTTAAGCAGGTGGTGACATCCCAACCGCGCGGCGTTTCGGGATGGGCGCGATCACGCACCTCGATCCAGCCACGCGAGCCGTAAACCGCCAGTCGCCCCTCGAACGGGGTGGCCAGCATGGCGCTGATGAGCGCACTGGCGCCGCCCGGAAACGCCAGCATCATGCCCAAGGTGTCGCCATTGGCGAAATTGCTGCCGCGTGTGGCCAGGCGCGCCCAGACGCTCTCGGCCGGGCCCAGAATGGCTATCGCTAGATCGACTAAGTGGATCCCGGTGGCTGTCAGCGGGCCCACAGGTGCATGTTCGTTCGACAGGCGCCAGTTGTCAGGCGGCAACGCGAAAAACTTGTCTTGGCTGAAATTGGCTTCGATTTGCAGAACGCTGCCGATATCGCCGCGCGCGATGCGCGCGCGCAGATCGATCATCACCGGTTCGAAGCGCCGTTCGTGCCCGATGCCGAGCATCACACCGGCGCGTCCGCAGGCGGTGATCGCGGCCAGTGCGTCCGCATAGGTCAGACACAGGGGCTTTTCACAGAACACATGCTTGCCGGCGGCGGCCGCGGCAGTGATCTGCGCGGCGTGCGCCTTGTGCGGGGTGCACAGCACCACCGCGTCAACGCTGTGGTCGGCAAGTGCCGCCTCGAACCGGTCGGCGACCGCGAATCCGCCAGCGGCGCCGTCGGCACGCGCGACCTCGCGCACGGCCGCCCCGGTTTCAGCCACCAGAACCACTTTGACCAGATCGCTGCCGCCCAGCGTGCGGGTGATGTTCTTGCCCCACCAGCCGTAGCCGATGACCGCGATTCGAACAGGTTTGATCGCCATGATGGATTGCCTCCGGTGGTCGGACGCGAGTTGCGTCGCCGATGTTTTTGGGGAACGGGAAATCAGGATTGTCGCCGCTGCAGACGCCCTGCGCAACACCGCTTGCGCCCACATTTACCGCGCATTATTGTGATGACTTTCCTTGTATGGTAACCTCAATTTATCAAAAGCTCAATAAGACCTGTAGAGAGGAATTTTCCGCATGGCAACAATCAAACCCGCCGCCGCGCCGGCAACCGCTGCCGGCGTGATCGGTCTGGGCATCATGGGTTCGGCAATCTCGGCCAACCTGGTCAAGGCCGGCTTCATGGTGCACGGGTTCGACCCCTTGTCCACCGCACGCGCGCGCCTCAAGGCCGTCGGCGGGCAGCCATGGGGTGACGCCACTGCGGTCGCCAGCCGGTGCCGATTCATCGTGCTCTCCCTGCCTTCGGAGGCGGCGCTCGAGAGCGTGTGCGGCAAGCTGATCGCCGCCGGCAAGCGCGGCCTGATCGTCGCCGAAACCAGCACTCTGCCGCTGGCGGCCAAACAGCGTGCGCACAAGTTGCTCAAGGCCCACGGCATCATCCTGCTGGATTGCCCGCTGTCGGGCACCGGTGCGCAAGCGCTGACCCGCGATCTGGCGGTCTATGCCAGCGGCGACACAAAATCGATTCGCGAATTCGCGCCGCTGTTCGACGGCTTCGCGCGCGTGCGCTACGACGTAGGCAGGTTTGGCAACGGCATCCGCATGAAGCTGGTAGCCAACCTGCTGGTGGCGATCCACAACGTGTCGACCGCCGAAGCGATCCTGATGGGCGTGCGCAGCGGCCTTGATGCGGCCCAGGTCGTCAAGGTGGTGGCTGATGGCGCCGGCGGTTCGCGCATGTTCCAGGTGCGCGGCCCGATGATGGTCGAGCGCAGTTGGGGCGCGGCGACGATGAAGGTATCGACCTGGCAAAAGGACATGCGCCTGATCAATGACGCGCTGACCGCAAGCGACACCCCGGCGCCGTTGTTTGCCGCCTGCATGCCGATCTACAACGCCGCGATGGCGCTCGGCCACGGCAGCGACGACACCGGCGCGGTGTATGCGGTGCTGGAGCGGCTCACCGGCGCTGCCGCTGCGGCGCCAGGCGGCGGCAAGCGGAGGCGGCAAGGCAAAACACCTTCGCCCCGGCTGCCAGCATGAGTTTCGCTGCGCGTAAGCTCCCCGCTGGTCGCCGCTGGTCGCCGCAGCAGCGCCAGCGGGGTCAACCCGCGCGCGACCCTTTGCCCTTATGTGGCGGCACGTTGGCGTTGCCTGCAATCGTAGCCAGCAATTTTGGATAGACGGTTTTCGCGCCGGCCAGGAAATTGTCGACCGCGTACTCGACCTTGAACATGAAGTCGACATCCATCTTCAACAGATACACGTGCTGACGCACCGCATAGTAGAAAATGCCGCCGTGCAGGCTCCAGATGAATTCGATCTCCTCGCTGGACACCGGCAGGTCGGGCGAATCGACGCCGCAGTAGGTGCGCACCTCGCGGCAATACACCGGCAGCAATTCGCGCTGCAGGAGCTTGATGTAACGCCGATTAAGCACCGGCCCGGAGAGGCCGGCATAGAGGTAGATGCGCAGCCAGTCGGGGCGATAGGTGGCGTCCGAATACTGGCGATAGAACTCGATCAGGCGATCGCGCAACGGAATTGAACGGTCGCGCAACAAGGATACCCAGGCCGGATTCCAGCGCCCTTCGAACACGGTTTTGTAGACCCGCTCGACTAATGCCTGCTTGGACGCGAAATAGCGATACAACAGCGGCTGCGTGATACCCAGCCGTTTCGACAGTTCGCGCGTTTGCCCGGTGAATCCGACCTCGGAGAAATACGCGATCGCGCCGTCGATGATCTGCCGCTCGCGCTCGGCCGGCGACAAGCGGGCTTTGACCGGTGCCTTGGCCGCGACCGGCCGACGCGGCGCCGCCGAAACGGCCGGCAACTTCGCGGGCGGAGGCTTGGATTTGGCCATCGAATGAGGAGCGGATTCTGTCGCGT
>JAYVWK010000236.1:0-4677 GCA_043786185.1 Burkholderiales bacterium | reverse complement strand
GCGGGATTCGTCAGCATGGAAGACGGCGAGGCCATCGAACTGATCCAGAAGGCGACCGGCAATGAGCGGCAGGCCTGCAACGTGATCGAGATGGGCGGTCGCGGACCACTCAAGGACCTGACCCATCGCGTCACCGAAACCCCGGTGCGCGGTTTCTGGTCTTATTGGGCTGAACTGATGGGTGTCGAACCAGCGGGAGGCATACGGTGAGAGTGCCCGATCTGATTCGCCATGCCGCCTGCGATCTTCTGGCCGAGTACGCGCTTCTGATCGACGAAGACCGCCTCGAAGACTGGGTCGAGCTATTCGACGAGGCCTGCGACTACAAGGTGGTGACGCGCGAGAACGTCGAGCAGGGCCTGCCCAACGTGTTGATCTGGTGCGACAACAAGAACATGCTGCGCGATCGCATCGCCTCCTACCGCAACGTCAACGAATACAACCTGCACTGGGATCGGCACGTCATCGGTGCGCCGCGTTTTTGCGGCGAGTTGGATGGCGTATGGACCATCGAGGCCGGCTACAGTCTGTTCCAGACCGACATGGAAGGTGTATCAAGGCTGTTTTCGGTCGGGCGTTACAGGATCGAGTTCGGCATGCAGGATGACATCGCTGGCGTCAAATCAGTTTTGGTGATTGCCGATAGCGGACTGATTCCAACGCTCCTGGCTACACCGATCTGAGTTTGTCGCGGCCAGCGCGCAAGGCCGGGCCCTGCTACCAGGCGTTATAGCCGCCATCGACCAGCAAATCGGCACCGGTCATGAAGCTCGAAGCATCGGACGCCAGAAACAGCGCCGCCGGCGCAAGTTCGATCGGCAGACCGAGCCGATTGAGCACATGTTTGGGTCCGAAGCGCTCACGCGCACTCTCCATGGTGCCGGCGCGCAGGATCATGCGATCGGTTTCCACCGCGCCGGGCGACAGGGTATTGACGCGAATGTTGGCGGCCGCATGGTCCATCGCCATCACCTTGGCCAACTGGATCAGCGCGCCCTTGCTGGCGCAGTAGGCGACGCGCGCCGGGGCGCCGACCGAGCCCATTTGCGAGGCGATGTGAATGATCGAGCCGCCGCCGGCGCGCGTGATGTGCGGGATCGCCCACTTGCTCATCAGGAAGGCGCCGCCCACATTGATGGCGAATACCTTGTTCCATGCGGCAAGATCGTAATCGAGCACAGTACCGGTCGGGTCGCTGCCGGCGGCGCCGTTGAGCAGCACATGCAGGGAGCCAAACTGCGCCACGCTGCGCTCCACCGCGGCGCGGGTTGCCGTCTCTGAAGCGACATCGCACTCAATGGCAAGCGCCTGGCCACCCGCCGCGCTGATCGCAGCCACGGTCTGGCTCACGTGCGCCAGGTTAAGGTCGACACAGGCGACCGCGGCGCCGGCCTCGGCGTAGGCCACACATATGGCCCGGCCGATGCCGCCACCGGCACCGGTGACGATCGCGGTCTTGCCCTTGAGTGAAAACTTGTCGAAGATGGTCACGATCGGCTCCCGATTCTCAAAACTTGCTCGCACGGCACAAGGGCCTGCTGCTACCCCGTCAGCCGCGCCCCAGATAGGCTTCCTTGACGCGCTCGTCCTGCTTCAAGGCCGCGCAGGTGCCCTCGGCGATGATCGCGCCGGTCTGCAGCACATAGCCACGGCTGGCAGTCTCCAGCGCATAGCGCGCGTTCTGCTCGACCAAAAGCACGCTGGTGCCGGCGCGATTGATCGCGCGAATGCTCTTGAAGATTTCCAGTACCACCAGCGGTGCCAAACCCAGCGATGGCTCATCCAGGCACAGGAGCACCGGCTCGGACATCAGCGCGCGTGTCAGCGCGAGCATTTGCTGCTCGCCACCCGACAAGGTGCCGGCACGCTGCGCGGCGCGTTCGCGCAGGCGCGGGAACATGTTCATCATGCGTTCGATCAGCGCTTGCGTTTTCGCCTTGTCGGCGCGGTACTTGAAACCACCCATCTCGAGGTTTTCACGCACCGTCAGAAACGGGAACACGCGCCGACCTTCCGGCACTAAGGCGATGCCGGCCATGAGCCGTTCGTGCGAGCGCATGCGGGTGACATCGTTGCCACGAAACAGGATGCGCCCGCGGCGCGGCATCATGGCCCCGGCCACACCGCGCAAGGTGGTCGACTTGCCGGCACCGTTGGCACCGATCAACGTGACGATCTCGCCTTCGCCCACGTCGAAGGAAATGTCGCGACAGGCCGCCACGTCACCGTAGGCCAGTTCGATGCCCTCGACCTGCAACAGGGCCGCCATCAGGCCAGCGCTCCGCTTTCGAATTCGCCGCCCAGGTAGGCCTCGATCACGCGGGGATTGCTTTGCACCGCCTTGGGCGGCCCTTCGAACAGGAATTCGCCGTGGTCCATCACAAACACGTGATCCGCCACCTTCATCACCAGATCCATGTTGTGCTCGACCACCACCACGGTGATGCCGCGCTCGCGTATGTCACGCAGGCGCTGCAACAGAAAAGCCACCTCGGCGGCGTTGAGGCCGGCGGCGGGCTCGTCGAGCATGAAAAGCTTGGGCTGGGTCGCCAGCGCACGCGCGATCTCCAGCATCCGTTGTTGCCCGTAGGCCAGCGAGCCCGCGCGTTGTGCGGCCAGGTCGCCCAAGCCCACAAACTCAAGCAGCGCCAACCCCTCTTCACGACACCGCGTCCAGTCGCGCCAGAAGGCCGCACCCGGCAGCAGGTATTGCCAGGCCGGCACCTGATGGCGAATGTGAAAACCCGCCAGCACGTTGTCGATCAACGAGAGTTGCTTGAACAGGCGAATCTTCTGGAAGGTGCGCGCCAGCCCGAGCCGCGCGCGGCGATGCGCGGGCAGGCCGGCGAGCTTGTGGCCGGCGAAACTCAGTTCACCTGAATCAGGCTGATAGGTACCCGACAAAAGATTCATCAGCGTCGACTTGCCGGCGCCATTGGGGCCGATCACAGCGAAGATCGATTTCTCGGGCACCGCAATCGAGATGCCGGCCACCGCCTTGACCCCGCCGAAGCTCTTTCTGAGTTCGCGGGCTTCGAGCAGCGCGCTCACCGCGCCACCCCGCCCGCATCGGCCGCGGACTTTGTCCGCCCGCCCTTGAAGCGAGCGCGCAGCAACTGCCAGGCCTGCACCATGCCACCGGGCATGAACAGCACCACCAGCGTGAGCGCGAGGCCATAGACGATCAGCCGCAAGTCACCGAAACCGCGCAGCAGTTCCGGCAGGAAGGTGAGCACGATCGCGCCGATCACCGGGCCGATCATCGTGCCCATGCCACCCACCACCACCATCGCCAGCATGGTGAACGACTCGACGATATTGAAGGCGTCCGGCACCAGGGTACCGACAAAACTCGGGTAGAAGCAGCCGGCCAGACCGGCGATGGCCGCCGACAGGCTGAAGGAAAAAGCTTTCCACTTGGCGCCATTGACGCCCAGCGAGGCGGCTGAAATCTCGTCCTCGCGAATCGCGCGCAGGGTCTCGCCGATCGGCGAACGCAGCAGATTGTCGAGCAGAAGATAGACCGCCAGCGCGATGCCCGCCACCAGGTAGAACAGCGCGGCCTGGTTGCCGAAATTTAAGTCCGGGAAGCCGGGAATCGCAAGTGGCGGCGGCCGGATGCCGTAGATGCCCTGCACACCCTTGGTCACGCTCTCCCAGTTGATCAGGATCTGATACACGATCACGGCGAAACCGAGCGAGGCGATGCCCAGATAGTGCCCACGCAGGCGTGCGGCGAACGCAGCCAGCAGCAGGCCCACAAACCCTGACGCTGCCACAGCCGCCACACAGGCAAGCCAGAAATTCCAGCCGTAACTCTTGAGCAGCACCGTGGTGACATAGGCGCCAATGGCGAAAAATCCCGACTGGCCCAGGTTGAGCTGCCCGGTGTAGCCGATCACCAGGTTGAGCGACATCGCCAGCAGCACGTTCATGGCGCATATGATCAGGATGCCGCGCCAGTACGGTGTACCAAACACCATCGGCAGAAGCAACAGCACGAAGATCGCGCCCAGGTACCAGGGCCAGCGCACGTCACGCTGCAACGCCGCAGCCAGCCCGCTCATCCCGGACCCTGCCTGCCGACCGCTGGCGCGTTCATACGTTCTCCTCGCGTCGCTCGGCAATCAGCCCCGTGGGTTTGACCACCAGCATGATGAGGAGCAGCGAGAACACCACCAGGTCGATCAGGCCCGAGCCCAGATACTGCACCGTGAAAGCCTCGATCAGGCCGACTAAGATACCGGCGACGATGGTGCCTTCCATGTTGCCGAAACCGCCGATGATCACAATCGCGAAAGCCTTGACGATCAGGCTGGTGCCGGCGAAGGGTGTAAGCACGATCACCGGGCCCAAAAGCGCGCCGGCCATGCCGGCCAAGGCCGAGGCGATCACGATGGTGAGGCCGATCAAGAAGGTTTCGTTGATGCCCATCAAGCCTGCGGTCTCGCGATCCTGCGACACCGCGCGCAAGGCCTTGCCCAGATAAGTGAACTTCATGAACACATACAGCGCACCGATGGCCAGCGCCGCCACGATCACCACCAACAGGCTTTGCTGGGAAAAGAAGATCTTGCCGAAGCGAATGGTCTGCTGCGCAAACGGCGAATCGAACTGAAACGGAATCGGGCCGAACAAGGCCAGTTGGCCGTTTTCCAGCAACACCGATACGCCGAT
>JAYVWK010000235.1:0-4657 GCA_043786185.1 Burkholderiales bacterium | reverse complement strand
CGTCGGCGAAGGCGACGCTGGCAAGACAGGCAGCCAATGCTTCGGCCGCGTTCAGGGTGATGATCGCGACCGAAAGCGGAATGCGGGCGGGGGCAGGGGAGAGGGGGGCCATGCGGCGGATATAATGGGCGCTCCCATTTGAGACTCAAACACGTTTCGGAGCGGCACAGGCTAGCGCGGCGGATTGTAAGCGATGCCTTGATCCGCCTTGCGCCCGAACAATTGGCCTGCGATCTGGCCACGCAATCAGCGCAGCCGGGCGCCGGCGTCCAACGCTGGTGTGTCAATGCAACCGCAGCCGCTCGACCGTGCGGCCGCCCCACCCCGATCCGATCTGGAACTGCATGCAGCGCATCCTGCTGGTCAAGACGACCTCGCTTGGCGACGTGATTCACTGCCTGCCGGCGGTGACCGACATTGCCGCGCTTTACCCGCAAGCGTCGATCGACTGGGTGGTCGAAGAGACCTACATGGATATCGTACGGTTGCATGCAGGGGTGTCGCGCGTGTTGCCGGTAGCGGTGCGGCGCTGGCGCAAGAGCCTGTTTTCGCGCCAGACGTGGGAAGAAATTGCGGCCTTCCGGCGCTCGTTGGCGCCCGCGGGCTACGACCGCGTGATCGATGTGCAGGGCTTAGCCAAGAGTGCCTTGATCGCCCGCATGGCGGTAGGCGAGCGCCATGGCTTAGATCGCGCCAGCGCGCGTGAATGGATCGCTGCGCTCACCTATCACCAGCGCCACGCGGTGTCCTGGGACCTCGACGCGGTTGCGCGCAATCGCACCTTAGTCGGCAATGCGCTGGGCTATGCCGCGCGCGGCGCGCCGGACTACGGCATCGCCGCTGCGCCGCTCGCTTTCGACTGGCTTCCCGCCGCGCCCTATTGCGTGTGCCTGAGCGGCACCACCGATGCCGCGAAATTGTGGCCGGAGGACCGTTGGGTCGAACTCGGACAACACATTCGTGACTCGGGCCTTGCTTGCGTGCTGCCGGCCGGAACTGGGGCGGAGCAAAAGCGGGCCGAACGCATCGCACTGACCATTGGCAGCAGCGCGGTGGTGGCGCCCGAACTGGGCCTGGGTCAGTTGGCTGGTTTGCTCGCGGGTGCCGCGCTGGCAATCGGCGTGGATACCGGTTTGACGCATCTTGCCGCCGCGCTCGGCCGCCCGACCGTGGGCATCTTCTGCGGCACCAGTCCGGCCGCCACCGGCGTCATCGCCAGTGGCGCCTGTAATGTGGGCGATGTGGCCAAGACGCCGACGCCGCAGGCGGTATGGGATGCCGCGCTGGCGCTGACCGGTAGCATGGCGGCCTGTGCACCCGTGGTCGCGCTCTGACGTCCTGAGCCGGATGGCGCGCCTCGCATACACGCTCGCGCTGTGGCTGGCGCTACCGTTGGTGCTGGGGAGGCTGTGGTGGCGCGCGCGTCGCCAACCGGAGTACATGCAGCATTGGGGTGAGCGGTTCGGGCGCCAGGCAATCATCCCGACACGGCCGGTCATCTGGCTGCATGCGGTCTCGGTCGGCGAAACTCGCGCGGCGCAGCCGCTGCTTGCCGCCTTGGCGGCGCGTTACCCCGGGCACGAATTGCTGCTCACCTGCATGACGCCCACCGGGCGCGCCAGCGCGCTGGCGCTGCGGCAGTCCGACATGCAGGTAGTTTACCTGCCGTACGACTATCCATTCGCCATCCGGCGCTTCCTCGCGCATTTTCGGCCGTGCATCGGTCTCATGCTGGAAACCGAGGTGTGGCCCAATCTGCTGGCGCTTGGTGCCGAAGAGGGCGTGCCGATGCTGCTTGTCAATGCACGGCTCTCCGAGCGTTCGTATCGCCGCTACTTGCGTTTCGCGAGCCTGGCACGTGCCGCCTACGGCACGTTCGCCCAAGTGGGGGCGCAATCCGCAATCGACCGCGAGCGCATCCTGGCGCTGGGTGCGGCGGCGGTCAGTGTGACCGGCAACCTGAAATTCGATGTCGCGCCCGATCCACATTTGCTGGCACTGGGCACCGCCTGGCGTAGTGCCTTGGGCGCCAGGAAGGTAGTGTTGGCAGCCAGCACGCGCGAGGGCGAGGAAGCTCTGCTGATGCCGCTCCTCAAGCAACTGGCGGCGCTTGGGCATTTTTTGGTGGTGGTGCCGCGCCACCCGCAGCGTTTCGATGAGGTGGCACAAATTGCCGCCGCGGCAGGTTTGCCATTGGCGCGCCGCAGTGATGGCGCCCCCCCGGGGCCTGCACTTGCCGGCTGGCTGGGCGACAGCATGGGCGAGATGCCGGCTTACTACGCGCTGGCCGATTGCGCCTATGTCGGCGGCAGTCTATTGCCTCTGGGCGGGCAAAACCTGATCGAGGCCGCGGCTTGCGGTTGTCCCGCCGTGATCGGCCCCCATACCTGGAATTTCAGCGAGGCGGCAGAGGCGGCCGTAGCCGCCGGTGCGGTCTTGCGGGTCGCCGATGTCTCCGGTCTTGCGCATGCATTGGCTTCAATCCTCACCGACGACGCCCTGCGTACGCGCATGATCGGTGCCGCCGGCGATTTCGCAGCGGCGCATCGCGGCGCAACGGCGCGCACTATGACGTTGATCGAACCCTTGCTTGATCGGTAGCGGGGTCGGGCTGATGCGCTAAGCGTGCGCGGCCTGCAAAGGCCGTGCGGCTTACGGGTCTTGCAAGGTTGGGCGCTATTGTTTGCCCTGCGGCACCGTCGAAATCGTTCCTGGTGCCCGATGCGCTATGTGGTGCACGGCCACCGCCGCGCACCTCGCCTTCGATTCAGCGCGCCAGCAGCGCGTTTACCGCGGCAATATCCTCTTCCGCAAGGCCGCCGGTGGCGGCCTTGAGGCGCAAGCCGTTGACGATGGTGTCATAACGCGCCTTCGACAGGTCGCGCTGCGTGGTGAAGAGTTGCTGTTGGGCGTTGAGCACATCGATGTTGATGCGCACGCCGACTTCGTAGCCCAGCTTGTTGGAATCGAGCGAGGTTTTCGAGGAAGTCAGCGCCGCTTCGAAGGCGCGCACCTGGGCCAAGCCGTTGGTCACGCTCAAAAAGAACTGGCGCGCATTCTGCGCGGCCAGGCGTTTTTGCGCTTCCAGGTCGTTTCTCGCCCTGTTCTGGTTGGCGATCGCCTGCCGCACGCGTGAATTAACGGCGCCGCCGGCGTAAATCGGAATCGCGAGTTGTAAGCCGATCGCGGTCGAATTGGAGTCACTGCCGATATTGTTGGTGGTGTTGCCTGACGAACTGTTGCGGCTTGCCGAGGCGTTGAGGTCGAGCGTTGGATAATGCCCGCCGCGCTGGATTTCGATCGCGCGCTTGGCTACTTCAGCGGCAGCTTCCTGAGCCTTGACCGCATAGTTGCCGGTTTCGGCGGCATCGACCCATTGGTCGATCTGTGCCGGCTGCGGCGGCGGAATCGCTACATCGGTGCGTAGCGCCGACAGCACGCCGGGTGGCTTGCCGATGATCAAGAGCAGGGCGGTGCGCTTGACTTCGAGGTCGTTCTGAGCGGCGATTTCCTCAGCGATCACCAGGTCATAGCGCGATTGCGCCTCGTTGGTGTCGACAATGGTCGAGGTGCCGACTTCGAAGTTGCGCTTGGCTTGTGCCAACTGCTCCGAGATGGCGACTTTTTTCGCCTGCGCCACCATCAGGTTGTCTTGCGCGTTGAGGATATCGAAGTAGGCCTGCGCGACGCGCACCGCCAGATCCTGGCCAGCCTGCGCAAACTGGGCTTCCGACTGCATCACGGCAAGCTTGGATTGCTCGTAAGTCTGCCAGTTGGTCCAACGGAAGAGCGGTTGGGCCAGCGTGATCGAATAGCCGTTGGTGTTGAATACCCGGGTGCCGGCCGGAAACGCGGTAGGCGAGCGGAACGTCACATTGGCTTCGTTGCGCGTCGTGTTAAGCGTGGCGCCGACAGTCGGCAAGAGGCCGGCGAGCCCTTGCGGCAGCGCTTCGCGGCCAGCTTCAAGGGTCGATCTGGCACTGGCGTAGGTGGCATCGTTGGCGAAGGCGACCTTGAAGATCGCCAACAGATCGGCACTCCATGCCGAGGGGCTGAAGACGGCAATGGCAGCCAATGCCAAAGTCATTTTCGTTGCGCTCAGACGTTTCATAAAATCAAATCCTTTCAATTACTTACAGTATGTTCCTGCAAAAAGTTTTGCATAAAATCGAAGGCAATCCAAGAGGGTTTGGCCAACTTCCAGCAAGTTTTGGAAGGTGCTCAATAGCGCGGGACGCTGGCGTCGACTTCGCGCGACCAGGCATCGATACCGCCCGCCAGGTTATGTACCTTGTAGCCCTGCCGTTCAAGGAACAGCCCGACCTGCATGCTGCGTGCGCCATGATGGCAGATGGCGACGATTTCGCGCTCGCCATCAAGTTCGGCCACGCGTGCGGGAATCTGTTGCATTGGAATGTGGGTCACGGCCGGCAGGCTGGCGGTCTGTACCTCCCAGGCTTCGCGCACGTCGAGCAACAACGGCTGCGGCCGGTCGGGCTCTGCCAGCCATTGCGCCAGTTCCTTGACAGCAAGTTGGTTCATCTGAGATCAAAAATTGGTAACTATTCAGGTTACCCGGAAGGCAGAGGATCGGGAGGATGACCTTGAAAGGCGAGGATGAGGGCATGAAAAACGTCACGCCCCTGTTTGCGCAGCG
>JAYVWK010000234.1:0-4828 GCA_043786185.1 Burkholderiales bacterium | reverse complement strand
GCCAGGCGCTGCCGCCTCTATGCGCCCGTCGGCGCAGCGGCAGCACATGGATTGACGAGCGCAAGGCCAATCCCTTCGAAGTGCTTTTGATTGCGCGTAGCGAACGTCGCGCCAGCAGCTCCGCGAGCAGCGATGCCGCCACCAGGTCGAACGGCAGCACCCGCCCGGAAAAGTCGCGCTCGAGCATGCCGGACACGCTGCGCGCGAACTGCTGATTGCGTGCGCCATCAGGCAGGCGAGCGACGTCAAACATCAAATCGGCTGCGACCGTGGAGGTGAGCCACAGATCGGTCGCGGCCTGTGCGTCGAGCCAGGCAGCACCTCCGCGGCAGGCCGCAGGCGCATGATTTCCGACACCACGTTGGCGTCCAGAACGATCACGCGGCATCAGCGCCATCAAATGTCGCCGCACGAGCCGCTTCGGTGCGCGCCGGCAAGTCCAGATCAACGCCGCCCAAGGCGGCGAAGCGCGCATGAATACGACTGCCCAGACCGCCGGGGTCTGCCGGCTGCGCCAAGGCGTTACGCAAAATGGTGCGAACCTCTTCCTCCATCGAGTGGCCGTGCGCGGCCGCAGCCCTGCGCAGTTTGTCCTTGATGGCGGGCTCGATGTTTCGAATAGTCAATGTGCTCATGGAAAGCTACCTTTCCGCAGAAATTCACTTGCAACGCACGCAATGCTCGCATGCGTCTGACGCGGCTTGGCTTATGCGCGAACTAGATGGACTTGGTTGGAAAACGCATGAGGCAGGGCTTCGCGGGTCTACCATCCGGTTTTCAGACCCATTGTTGGAACAGAAGTGAGCTTCGAGCAATCGCGGTGGTCAGCGGCTTGTCGCGCACATTCAGAAGGCTACCAACAATCTGATGTACGTGAAAGGCAGGCAGGGTCATGTATGCTGGGCCGTGGTCCGCATGCGGCTCGCCGCTTGAATCCTGAGGTAAACACTCGCTGCTCAACTAGGGAGACATTTCGCCATGCCCGCCAACTTTCGCCTGTTGCACCGAGCCGCCCTCATCGCGCTCGCCGGCTGCTTCGCCTGCGCGGCACTCCACCTGTGTTCAAGCGGCGGCCTCGCGCAGGCGCAGGACTACCCCGCCAGGGCGATTCGACTGGTGGTGCCGTTTCCACCCGGCGGCGGCACCGATGGTGCGGCACGCGCCCTGAGCCAGCGCCTGGCCGAAGCGCTCGGCCAACCCGTGGTGGTGGAAAATCGCCCGGGCGGCGGCGGCCTGGTCGCCTGGAGCGAGGTCTCGCGCGCCGCGCCGGATGGCCACACCCTGGTGCTGATCGCCAACAACCTGCGGCTCTATCCGGTGATGCAGATCGCCACCTCGTTCGACCCGGATCGCGATCTGGTGCCGGTGGCAACGCTGGCCTCGGTACCGATGGCGTTGGTGGCCAGCCGCAAGGCGCCGCCGGGCGGGTTCAGGGAACTGGTGCAGGACGCCAAGAGCACAGCCGGCAAGGTCAATTCCGGAACCGTCGGCAATGGCTCGCCGCATCACCTGGCTTCGGCCCGCCTGGCCGGCGAAATCGGCGCCACCTTCACGCATATTCCATACAAGGGCACCGCACCCTTGGTGACCGACCTCTTGGGCGACCAGATCGAGATCGCGTTCGTGCCGCTCAGCGTGGCGCTGCCGCATCTGCGCAATGCAAAGCTGCGCAGCCTCGGGGTTGCACTGCCGCAGCGCTCGAAATTGGCGCCGGACTTGGCAACGCTCGCCGAGAACGGCGGGCCATCGTTCGATGCGAGTTACTGGTTCGCAGTTGCCGCGCCACGCGCGACCGCGGACGCCGTGATGCGGCGCCTGAACAGCGAAATCGTGAAGATTCTCGACTTCGCGCCGATGAAGGAAAGCCTTGCGCGCCAGGGCTTCGAGCCGATGCCGGCGTCACTTGAGCAAGCGGCCAAGCATCTCGCCGATGAGGTCACCAAATGGTCGGGACCGATCAAGGCCTTTGGTATCCGGGCCGACCCATGAACGCCTACGATCCCACCCGCCTCTCGCCTGCCGCCAAGAGCGGCATGCTCGCCGCCGGCGGCACGCGACTCCACTATGTTGAAGCCGGCAGCGGCCGACCGCTGCTGCTCCTCGGCGGCTGGCCGCAATCGGTTCATGTGTGGCGCCACCTGTTCGCACCGCTGGCCGCGCGCTATCGGGTGATCGCCCTCGATCCGCCAGGCTTGGGCGACTCCGCCAAGCCGGCACCCTGCTACGACATCGAGGGCGTGGCACGCATCGTCTGGAGCGCCGTCGATGCATTGGCAATCGATCGGCTCGACATCGTCGGCTTCGACATCGGCATGTGGCTCGGCTACCCGATGGCCCTGCAGCAGGCCGCGCGCGTGCGCAGCCTGACCCTGATCGACGCCGTGATCCCAGGCCTGGTGCCATGGCCGCCATTCAACCCGGCGGCCGCCAACCGCACCTGGCACTTCGCCTTCAACCTGCTGCCGGGCTTGGCCGAGACCCTGATCGAAGGTCGCGAGCGGGAATTCCTGAAGTGGCTGTTCGAATCGCGCACGCCGACCCCCGCGGTGTTCAGCGACGCCGATTTCGACGAGTACGCGCGCGTCTATCGCGGCCGCGACGCGATCGCCTCGGCGGTCGGTTACTACCGCGCCCTGCCCGCGACCATCGCGCAAGTCGAGCGGCTGGTTGGCGTGCCGCCTCTGCCGATGCCGGTTCTCGCGGTATCAGGCGCAGCCGGCGTCGGTGCGTCGATGATCGAGGCGGTGCGCAGGATCGCCGCGAACGTGACAGGGCAGGTGATCGAGGGCTGCGGGCATTACGTGCCGGAGGAAGCGCCGCATGTGTTGCTTGAACACCTGATGGCGCACCTTGACAAAAGCGTTTGACCAGAGCTGGCGGGCGGCCCCCCGCGTTGCCGCGGCAGAGAAGCGGCGGCTCGTATCGCCGCAGCCCGTGGCATCTCCAACCAGCCCCACCCTAATTCTTCAAACTGAACACCACGCGCACCCGCGCCTCGAACATCTTGCCCTTGAGCCCTTCGGGCACCTGTACAAACGGCTTGGCGCGGGAAATCGAGATGCGCGCCTGTTCATCGAGGATCTCATGGCCGGATGACACCACGATCTCGACGCCGGCGATCTTGGTATCGGTGCCGATCTTGAGCAGCACCGTGGCGGTGCCCTCCCAGCCGTTTTGCATGGCGTCATTCGGATAGCGCTTGAGCTTGCGGGTTTCGATGATGTCGGCCAGTTGTTGCTGATAGCGGCCGACCAGTTCGCGCTCTGACAGCTCGCCCGGCGCCGCAGCGGGCGCGGCCGGAGCCGCGGGGCGCGCGGCGTCACGCTCGACGCGGGCTTCGGCTCGGGCCTCCGGGCGGGCCTCGGGTTTTGGTTCGGCCGGCGCGGCCGGGATCGCGACCGTTGGCGCCGGCGTCGGCGCGGTTGGCGCAGACGGGGCGACCAAGCGCGGCTCGGGTGGCCTCTCTTCGGCCTTGGGTGCCACCTTCGTGGGGTCGGGCGCCGTCTGCGCGCGTCTCTCCGGTTTGGGTGATGGCGGCGGCGGCAGTGCCGGCGCAGGTTGCGGCGGCGTCGGTTCCGGCGCGGGCGGCGTTGCCGTTGCGGGTTGCAACGACGCCGCCGGCGGCGCGACTTCGCGCAAGGTCGCGGTGATGCGTGGCGGCGGTGCCTTGGGCGGAGCGCGCTGCACGCCGATCACAATCGCCAGATGCAGCAGCATCGACCCGGCAACGCTGACATAGAGCAAACGGTAATTGGCGGCGCTGCCCGGCGTTGCGAAGGCGACATTCATGGACCAAAAATGATAGCACGCAGCAAAAACCCGCCTTGGCAACCGGGCGTTCAAATAACCAAATACGCTAAACTCCCGCACCGATCAAACATATCGTTATTAAGATGAACTTCCAGCAATTGCGTTACGTACGCGAAACCGTGCGCCAGGGCCTCAACCTGACGGCCGCCGCCGCCGCCCTGCATACCTCGCAACCCGGGGTTTCCAAGCAGATCCGCGAGCTGGAAAACGAGCTGGGCGTGGAAATCTTCGTGCGCTTCGGCAAACGCATCACCCAATTGACCGAGCCCGGCCGCGCGGTGTTGCAGGTGATCGAACGCCTGCTGCAGGAAACCGAGAACCTGAAGCAAACCGCGACCGAATTCGCCGACCAGAAGTCCGGCAGCCTGACCATCGCCACCACTCACACCCAGGCGCGCTATGCGCTGCCGCCGGCGGTGGGCGAATTCAAGCGCCGCTACCCGAAAGTGCGGCTGGCGATCGTGCAAGGCACGCCACCGGCCATCGCCGCGATGGTGATCGATGGCCAGGCCGACATCGCGGTGGCCACCGAGAGCATCGACCACCACCCGGGGCTGATCGCGCTACCCTGCTATCGCTGGCATCACGTGGTGGTGGTGCCGCCCAAACATCCGCTGCTGGCCCAGGGCGCGCTCACGCTCAAGGGGCTCGCCGCCTATCCGATCATCACCTACGACAGCGCCTTCACCGGCCGCTCGACCATCAACAACGCCTTCGCAGCACAAGGCCTCGCGCCCAACATCGTGCTCTCGGCGATCGATTCTGACGTGATCAAGACCTATGTGGAACTGGGCCTGGGTATCGGCATTCTCAATTCCATCGCCTTCGACGACAAGCGCGACAAACATTTGCGCAAGATCGACGCCGGCCATCTGTTCAACGAACGCACCACCTTCATGGCGCTGCGTGAAGGCGCCTATTTGCGCGGCTTCACTTATGACTTCATCGAGCTGTTCGCACCGGCGTTGAACCGAAAGCATGTCGACGCGGCGATCAAACGGGGCCAATGAGCTGCGCG
>JAYVWK010000233.1:0-5142 GCA_043786185.1 Burkholderiales bacterium | reverse complement strand
GCAACGGCAGCCACGCACAGCCTGCCTGGCCAAGCCAGCCATTGAAGCTGGTGGTGCCTTATCCGGCGGGTGGCAACGCCGACGCCATCGGCAGGTTGGTCGCAACACGGCTTGCCAGCGCGTTCAACCAGAGCATCGTGGTCGAGAACCGCGCTGGTGCAGGCGGCACCATTGGCGCGGAAGCGGTGGCGCGCGCCGCCGGCGACGCCAGCACCTTCCTGCTGGCGCCGGTGGCGATTCTCGCCATCACGCCGCATTTGCGACGCGTGCCCTACGACCCGGAAACCGATCTGCTGCCGGTGGCCATGCTCTCCAGCAGTTACGGCTTGGTCGCCGCGCGCAAGGATCTGCCGGCCGCCACCATGCAGGAATTCATCGCGCTGGCGAAGAAGGAGCCCGGCAAGTTCAGCTTCGGCTCGGCCGGCGCCGCCACAGCCACACACATCACCGGCGAGATCGTGCACCTGAGGGCCGGCATCAAGCTGCTGCATGTGCCCTACAAGGGCTCCGGCGACGCGCTTACCGACCTGCTGGGCGGGCGCATCGACTTGATGTATGACCCGGTGGCGCTGGCCCAGGCCAGGAGCGGCAATGTCAAGGTGCTGGCGGTCACCAGCGCGGTGCGCCATCCGCTGCTGCCTGCTGAGCCGACCTTGCGCGAGATCGGCCTCGACATTGCGGGCGGCAGCTGGTTCGGCGTGTTCGCCGCCAAAGGCACGCAGCCGCAGGTGATCACGCGCATGGCCGGCGAGATCGAGAAAATCGTCACTGCGGCGGACGCCCGTGAACAGATGCTCAAGTTCAGCCAGTACCCGGATTTCCGCGGGCCGCAGGCGTTCGCCTGTCAGGTGCAGGACGATCGGGCGTTCTTCAAGGACTTGATCGACAAGACCGGACTCAAGGCAGAGTGAGGTCGGCGGCGCCGCTGCATTCGTGGTGTGACTGTGGCCTGCCGGGCGCGGGTAAAATTCACGCATGCCCAACCCTGTTTATCGCGCCGACTGCCGCGCCTGCCCGCGCCTGGCGAAGTTTCTCGATCGGGTCAAGGCGGATCAGCCCACCTACTTTTGCAAGCCGGTGCCGCCGTTCGGTGCGGCCAACGCCCCGCTGGTGATCATCGGCCTGGCGCCCGGCATGCATGGCGCCAATCGCACCGGCCGCCCGTTCACCGGCGACCACGCCGGCCATCTCTTGTATGCGACGCTCAAGAAGTTCGGTTTCGCGCGCGGCAACTTCTCGCCGGACGGCAATGACGACCTGCGTCTTGACGGTTGCCGCATCAGCAACGCGGTGAAATGCCTGCCGCCGGACAACAAGCCCGACACGGCGGAAATCGCGCGCTGCAATCCCTACCTGGCGGCCGATCTGGCGCAGCCCGGCATGCGCGTGGTGCTGGCATTGGGCCTGATCGCGCATGGCGCCGCGCTGACCGCGCTGAGCTTGAAAAAATCCCACTGCAAGTTCGTGCATGCGGCCGAGCATGCCCTGCCCGGCGGGGTGACGCTGGTCGACAGCTATCACTGCAGCCGCTACAACACCAACACCCGACGCCTGACACCGGAAATGTTCGAGGCGGTTTTCGCACGTGCGCGCGCGCTTGTCGACCAATGATCGGTGAGCCACAGGCTGAGCCAGAGATAGCGCCGGCACCCGCCGCGAGCGAGGTGGCAGGCGAGGCGCCGCTGCCGGCGGTTCCCTTCGATGTCGCCGAGTTCCTGAAGAACTGCCCCGGCCTGCCGGGCGTGTATCGCCACATCGATGCCGAGGGACGGGTGCTGTATGTGGGCAAGGCGCGCGATCTGAAAAAGCGCGTGTCCTCCTACTTCCAGAAAACCCATTCCAGCCCGCGCATCGCACACATGGTGAGCCAGGTGGTGCGCGTGGACGTCACGGTGACGCGCTCCGAAGGCGAGGCGCTGCTGCTGGAAAACAACCTGATCAAGGAGTTGGCGCCGCGCTACAACATCCTGTTTCGCGACGACAAGAGCTATCCCTACCTGATGATCAGCGGGCACAAGTTTCCGCAAATCCGCTTTTATCGCGGCACGCTCGACAAGAAGCATCAGTTCTTCGGCCCCTTTCCCAATGCCTGGGCGGTGCGCGAATCGATCCAGATATTGCAAAAGGTGTTCCGCCTGCGCACCTGCGACGACAGTGTGTACTCGAACCGTTCGCGGCCCTGCCTGCTGCACCAGATCGCGCGCTGCAGCGCGCCCTGCGTGGCCACCATAGCCGAAGCCGACTATGCGCGCGACGTACGCGACGCCGCGCGCTTTCTGTCCGGCCGTTCGCAGGAGGTGTTGGGCGAACTGCAGACCAACATGCAGGCCAAGGCGGAAGCCCTGGCTTTCGAGGAAGCCGCGGCGATTCGCGACCGCATCGGCGCGCTCTCGAGGGTGCTGCAGGCGCAGGGGGCGGAAGCGGCCAACGAGACCGATGTCGACATCATCGCCGCGGTGGTGCGCGGCGGGCTCGCCTGCGTCAGCCTGGCGATGGTGCGCGGCGGCCGCCACCTGGGCGACAAGCAATTCTTTCCGCAGCATGTGGATGACGCTACTGCCGGGGATGTGCTGGCGGCCTTCATGGTGCAGCACTATCCGGGGCGCTTCATTCCGGCCACGATTGTCATCAACCTCGATCTTGAGGATGTGGAGGAACTGGCCGAGGCACTGTCGAGCGACGCCGGGCGCAAGATCAATGTGGTGCGTTTCCCGCAGGAGCAGCGCCGCCTGTGGCTGACCATGGCCGAGAAAAACGCGGCAATCGCGCTGGAGCGCCTGCTGGCCGAGCGCGGCACGGCGCAGGCGCGTACGCGGCTTTTGGCCGGCATTCTCGGGCTCGACGAGCCGGCGGCGGGGTTCGAACTGTTGCGCATCGAGTGCTTCGACATCAGCCACACCATGGGTGAGGCGACCCAGGCCTCATGCGTGGTGTACCACCATCACAAGATGCAGTCGGGCGATTACCGGCGTTTCAACATCAGCGGCATCACGCCGGGCGACGACTATGCGGCGATGCGCCAGGTGTTGACGCGGCGCTACGAAAAGGTGGCGGCCGGCGACGGCATCAAGCCCGACCTGATCCTGATCGACGGTGGAAAAGGGCAAGTGGAAATCGCGCGACAAGTGCTGGTCGAGGTCGGCCTGACCGAACCACTGCTGGTGGGTGTCGCCAAAGGCGAGGAGCGCAAGCCGGGCCTGGAGACCCTGGTATTCGTTGACGGCCGGGCCGAGATCAACCTTGCCAGCGACAGCCCGGCGTTGCACCTGGTGCAGACCGTGCGCGACGAGGCGCACCGCTTCGCCATCACCGGCCAGCGCGCCAAGCGCGACAAGGCGCGCGTGACCTCCAGCCTGGAGGATATTGAAGGCGTGGGGCCGAAGCGGCGGCAGCGTTTGCTCGCGCGCTTTGGCGGGCTGCAGGGCGTGAAGCGTGCCGGGGTTGAGGATCTGGCGACGATTGAAGGTATCAGCCGCGAACTGGCGGAACGGATTTATGCGCAGTTGCGGTAGGAGCGGCGCTGCGCGCACGAAACCACTTTGCCGACTGAATTGGCTATCACTTGGAAGTGAGCGTGAAGGGGGCGAGAAGCTTTGAGCCGGTGCCGTCGAAGTCGGATGTATTGCGGGTGACAACAATCAGATCGTGCATCAAGGCGATCGCGGCGATCTGTTTGTCGATCGGGTGGTTTGAGTCCAGGGCCATCAGTCCTCCCCAAACCTGGGCACATTCGATATCGAAGGCGAGTATCCGGTCATCGTAGCGCTCGACTACTTCATCGAGCCAGGCTTCCAAAAAGCCGGCCTGCTGACGGTCCCCACGCTTGCGAATCGACTCAACGCCCTGCCGAATCTCGCCAATGGTCTGCACGGCGATATAGATATCCTGGGTGCGTGCGGATTGCCAGAAAGCGCGGATTCCGGGATGTGCTTTGATGCCCCTGCGCACCTCGCTGATGACGTTGGTGTCCAACAGATACATGAATCGGCTTGCTACTTCGCTCGCGCGAAGTCGGAGTCGAGCCCGACATCCGGCATGCGGGCCAGTACATCAGCCAGCGATTCCCGTTTCGGTTTCTTCAACGCGGACCGCAGAATCTCGCGATGCTCGGCCTCCGCGCTACGGCCATGAGTCGCAGCCCGCTTCTTGAGTGCCAGCGCGATGGCCTCATCAACGTTGCGGACGATCAAATTTGTAGCCATCGGCATTCCCTAAGTGTGTAATCATTGATAGCATAACGGAAATTCCTGCGGCGATGGAAGGTGGAATTGCCGGAATATCGCCGAGTCAGGTTTGGGTATGCAAGCGAGAACGCGAATCAAGGCGTTGGTGAGGGAAGCATGCGAGTCTCTAAATGGGGCAACAGTCTGGCGGTACGCCTGCCGGCAGCGGCGGTCGAGGCGCTCAATCTGAAGGAGGGCGACGATATCGAGATCCAGATCGTCGGGCGTTGTGCTTTCCAGATCGCCAGGAAGCCCGGGACTCGCGAGCTGCTTGCGAGTTTGAGAAAGTTCCGCGGCCGCATGCCGGCTGATTTCCGCATTGATCGACTGCAAGCCGATAAGCGCGGCTAAGAAGTTTTTTGATACCAACGTTCTGCTCTACCTGTTGTCGTCGGACGCCTCGAAGGCCGATTGGGTCGAAGCGGCGCTTGCCTGCGGCGCCACTATCAGCGTTCAGGTTCTCGACGAATTCGAGTCAATCGCGTTGCGCAAGTTCGGCATGAGCGTCCGCGAAGTGCAAAAGGCGCTGGCGTCGATCATCCGCGCCTGCACCGTGATGCCGCTGACGAAGACCATTCATCAACGAGGCTTGCAGGTGGTCGAGCGCTACGACTTTTCGGTTTACGATTCGCTGATCGCGGCCGCAGCGCTCGAATCCGGTTGCACCACGCTGTACACCGCAGATCTTCAGAATGGACAACGCATTGAAAAGACAATCGTGGTCCGCAATCCGTTCCGCCTTTAAGGCGCCGGTCCGGATGGCGGCGTAGCAGCTATGTAGATCAAACGCCGATGCGATCCACGTTGCAATATCAAGCCCTGCACGAGTAGTATATGATTGACATACTCGTATTACCAACTTCAGGCGGGTGCTTGCGATGAAAACCCTGTCGCTCAAGATTCCGGAAACACTCGACCA
>JAYVWK010000232.1:0-4408 GCA_043786185.1 Burkholderiales bacterium | reverse complement strand
CCTAAGCTGGCAGAGCCGGAACCAAACAGGATTTACGATAGCAGGCTGAATCGATGCGCGGAGAAGATTCATGTCTGCTGGACTGATCGAGCGGTACGCGGAGAATTTGCAAGGAGTGCTGTCGTGCTACGACCGGCTCATCATTACAGGAACACTGCCGGGAGCGTGCTACGCCGAAGGCATGACGAGTTTTCTGTATGCCAAAGGAATCCGGATATTTGACTACGCGCGCTTTGCCGAGCCGTTGCGAGAGCGCATCCGCACGCGAGCGCAGGAAGTCTGTGAGGCCGCTGGTGTGGTGATTGAGCATGTCAGCAAGAGTCACATCCGCAAAGAGGACTTGGTAGCGCGGGTACTCAAGGAGCGCGGCGATGCGCCGGGGCTGGTGCACGTGCTGTCGGCGATGGAGGCGTGCAACAGCTACAAACCCTGGCATGACAAGGCAAGCGGGCGCACCTATCTGCGGCATGACAGCGGCAAGTGCCTGCACTACTACTTCTACTTCATCGACGAGGAATTTGGCTTGTGTTATCTGCGGGTGCCGACGTGGGCACCGTTTGGGCTGCAACTGTATTGCAACGGCCACAGCGCGCTGGCGGTGGCGCTCAAACGTGAGGGCATCGACTTCGTGCAGACCGACAACGCCTTCCTGCGCATTGCCGACACCGCACGCGCCCAAGCGCTGGCCGATGCGTTCAGCCCGGACCAGCTGCATAAGCGGCTGGATCGTTACGCACAGTGGCTGTGTCCGGTGCTTGACGTGTTCGGTCAAAGCTACCACTGGAGCATCCGGCAGGCTGAATATTCCACTGACTTGATGTTCAAGGGCGGGCAGATTCTCGGCCCGTTGTATGACGCGGTGTCGCGTCAGGCGGTGCTGGCTGCACATGCTGAGCGCGTGGCCGGGTTTCTGGGCAAGAAGGTGACGCCGCAAGTGGCTCAGGAAATCGGCTCGCGGCTGTCTACCCGCATCGAGGGGCGCTGTATCAAGCACAACATGGGCGCGGCCAGCGTCAAGGTGTACGACAAGTTTGGCCGGGTTCTGCGGATCGAGACTACCGTCAATGACGTGTCTTTTTTTAAGCACCACCGCAAGGTGGAACAACGGGACGGGAGCAGTACGCGCAAACTCGCCCCTCTGAAGAAATCGATCTACAGTCTGATCGACCTGCGCGAAATATTGCTTGGCTGCAATCAGCGCTATCTGGCCTTTCTTGGCAGCCTTGATGATCCAAGCTCTGGCGCACGTGACTTGCAGCGGCTCAGTGCGTCGCAAACCGGTCCCGATGAACGCACGGTCAAAGGGCTGAACTTCTTCAACGCAACCGAGCAGGTCTTGCTGCGCACCTTGCAGCGCGGCGAATCCAACATCCATGGATTGCGCCGTTCCGATCTGGTTAAGCACGTTCCGCTTTCCCCCTCCGCACTTTCGCGCCAGTTGGCACGCCTGCGCTTTCTTGGTTTGATCAAAAAAGTGGCTCATACCTACCGCTACTACCTCACTCGATTGGGCCGCGCCGCCATCGCTGCCGCTTGCTCCCTCACCCAATTCAGTATCATCCCCGCTCTCGCTTCTGCGCATTGAATTCTTCTCACAAAATGCAAAGACTGAACTTCTTAGAGACTAAATGAAAACCGACTTCATCTGCCCGGTCGGATAGCGCGTGCCGGCGGCCGCGCCCTTGGGGAAGGCTTGCGCCAGGCGTTCGAGTTCGTTCGCCGACAGGGTGACGCCCAGTGCACCCAGATTCTCGTGCACCCGTTCAACCCGCTTGGTGCCAGGAATCGCAAGCACATCGCGCCCCTGCGCCAGCACCCATGCCAGCGCCACCTGGCCCGGAGTGCAGCCTTTTTCGACGGCCATTGTTTCCAGTGCGGTCACCAGCTTGCGGTTGCGCTCCAGGTTCTCCGCTGCGAAACGCGGATGGTCGCGGCGGCGATCGTTG
Source organism: Burkholderiales bacterium (assembly GCA_043786185.1). Lineage (GTDB taxonomy): Bacteria > Pseudomonadota > Gammaproteobacteria > Burkholderiales > JAEUOS01 > JAEUOS01. Next base: position 2,462 of record JAYVWK010000232.1, on the reverse strand, counting down.
GCCACATCGGCCGCACCCTGCACCGCGCCGGTAAGCAGGCTTCTTCCCAGCGGGGAATAGGCGACGAAGGAAATGCCGAGTTCGCGCGTGGTGGCCAGCGTTTCCTCGGCTTCCTCGCGATACAGGAGGGAGTACTCGGTCTGCACCGCCGCCAGCGGATGCACCTTGTGCGCGCGGCGGATGGTGGCGGGATTGGCTTCGCATAGTGCCAGATAGCGTACCTTGCCGGCGGCCACCAGATCCGCCATCGCCCCGATGGTGTCCTCGATGCCCACCTTGGGGTCGATGCGATGGATGTAATAGAGATCAATGACGTCGGTGTCCAGGCGTTTCAGGCTGGCCTCGCACGCGGCCTTCACGTATGCCGGGCTGCCGTCAACGCCGTTGCCGCCGCCTTCCTGGCGCACCTGCCCGAACTTGGTCGCCAGAATCACGTTCTGGCGTCTGCCCTTGAGCGCGCGACCGAGCAGGGTTTCGTTCTGGCCCCAGCCGTACATGTCGGCGGAATCGAGAAAATTGATACCGGCATCGAGCGCCGCGTGCACCACCCTGATGCCGTCATCGTCGCTGACCGCGCCGTACACACCGGAGAGCGACATGCAGCCCAGGCCGATGCTGGTGACGTCCAGACTGGAGGCGCCGAGACGGCGGGTTTGCAGGGCAGATGGCATGAATGGCTCGCACAAAGGATTGGGGATGGGAAGCGCATTCTACGAAAATATCGCACCATGCAGATCCGAGTAGCGTAGGCGCGCGAATGCGGTAGCATCACAAGTTCCCTGCCTGGGCTATCAGCGCGGCGGCAAACAACAAACCGGCGCCCGCGGTACAGAGCGGACGCACCTGGAGGAATGACAAGTGAGCGACGCCACAGTCTTCGTGGAACATATGCGGCATGGTGCGGTGCATCTGCTGCGTCTGAACAATCCGCCGGTCAACAGCCTGCGCAACGAGTTGCGCTTGCAATTGGCACGCGCCCTGGACACCGCGCGCGCCGAAGGTGCCACGGGCGTTGTGCTCGCTGGCAGCGGTCGCATGTTCTCGGCCGGTGCCGAATTGCGCGAGATCGGCCAAGTGCGCCCGCCGCCGCTACTGCCGGATGTGCTGACGGCTATCGAGACCTATCCGGGGGTGGTGGTGGCGGCCATTCACGGCACTGCCTTTGGTGGTGGCATGGAATTGGGTCTCGCCTGCCACGCGCGCCTGGCGGCCGCCGGGACCCAGTTCGCCTTGCCCGAAGTCAAGCGCGGGTTGATTCCCGGCGCCGGCGGCACGCAGCGCCTGCCGCGCCTGATCGGCGCGCAAGCGGCTTTGAAAATGATTCTGTCGGGCGCCCCGGTGTCGGCCAAGCAAGCACAGGCGATGGGTTTTGTCGACGCCGTGATCGAGGGCGACCTGGAGGCTGCCGCCATCGAATGGGCCGGCAATGCGGCCGGCCGAAAATTCACGCTCGCCCGCGATCGCACCGAGCATGTCGCCGGCGCCGACCTGGCAGCCTTTGACGCACTCTCCGCGAGCCTCAACAAGCGCACCCGTGGCCAGCAAAGCCCCCTGCAATGCGCCGAGTCGGTGCGCAATGCGCTCACCCTGCCGTTCGACGCAGGCATCGCGGCGGAGCGGCGCATTTCGGCGGAAGCAGGTGCCAGCGAACAATCGCGCGCCATGCGCCATGTTTTTTTCGGCGAGCGCGAGGTCCAGCGGATCATCGGCATGCCTGCGGATACGCAAGCCCTGCCGGTCAAGCAGGTGGTGGTGATCGGTGCTGGCACCATGGGCGGCGGCATCGCGATGTCGTGCGCCAATTTCGGGTTGGCGGTGACGGTAGTCGAACGCGACGCCGACATCCTGGGAAAAGGCCTGGCCAAATGCCGCGCCAACTGGCAGCGTACGGTCGACAGCGGCAAGCTGGCAGTAGCCGAGATGGAGCGCCGCGTGGCACTGCTTGCGGGTTCGACCAGCCTTGACGTGGTGGCGCAGGCGGATCTGGTGATCGAGGCGATTTACGAGAACCTGGACGCCAAGCGTACATTGTTCACCGAACTCGATCGCATCGCACGGCCAGGCGTGGTGCTGGCTTCAAACACCTCCACGCTAGATATCGACAAGATCGCCGACGCCACCGGCAGGCCGCAACTGGTGCTGGGCATGCATTTCTTCAGCCCGGCCAATGTCATGCGCCTGTTGGAAATCGTGCGTGGCAAGGCCACTTCATTCGCGGCGCTGGCCACTGTGATCGCGGTTGGGCGGCGCATCGGCAAGCTCAATGTAGTGGTCGGCAATTGCGACGGCTTCGTCGGCAACCGCATGACCGGCAAGCGTGGCCCGCAAATCGAGCGCCTCTTGATCGAGGGCTGCATGCCGCAGGACATCGATCGCGTGATGGAAGCCTATGGCATGGCGATGGGGCCGCTGGCCACCGGCGACTTAGCAGGCCTCGATATCGGCGCGGCGGTCCGCAAGGC